>PWWF01000118.1 GCA_003561595.1 Paracoccaceae bacterium
GCCGTCGCCCGGTTGTCGCCAACCGCTCGATCACGCTGCACCATGACACCCTGCCCGACCGCAAGGCATTCGTGATGTTCGTGCCCAAGAGCGTTCTGGGCGATCGCAGCGACCTGCTACTGATGCCGATGCAGGAGGTGATCATCGAATCCGACACGGCCGACGCGCTGTATGGCGACCCGTTCGTGCTGATGCCCAGCCTGCTGCTGTCGGGCTATCGCGGTATCCGCAAACGGGCTGTCCGCAGCGACATCACCCTGTCAATGCTGTCATTCGAGCAGGAAGAGGTGGTACTGACACAAGGCGACATGCTGACCCTGGCACATGCCGACAGCAGCCTGTCCCCCCTGACCGAGGCGCTGCCGCAGCCACAAGAGACATTTCTGCGCCTGCCCCCTGCCGAGTTGCGCGGCCTGATCGACTGGAACGCAGCGCAGGGTGCACCCGGCCCGGCACTGGGCGGACCGGGTGAGCGGTATCGTTACGCCGCCATCGAGGCGCGGGCGCTGTAGAAGCCGCGATCCTCTGACGCCATCTGGCGCAGAAGCTCCGGGGCGTGGAACCGCGCCCCGAAGCGCGCTTCCAGATCGTCGCAGACCGTGACGGCGAACCCCGCCCCCAGCATGTCCAGCCAGGAGAAGGGGCCACCCGACCAGGGCGCAAAGCCCCAGCCCAGGATCGCGCCGACATCGCCTTCACGGATATCGGTCAGCACACCCTCTTCCAGCGCGCGCACAGCCTCGAGCGCCTGCGCGAACATCAGCCGGTGCTGGACCGTGATCAGGTCGGGCTGGTCCTCTGCGGGCGGAAACTGCGCGCCGAGGCCATGCCACAGGCCCTGCCGCTTGCCCTTGTCATCATAGCTGTAGAACCCGGCCCCCGCCTTGCGGCCCAGCCGCTCCTGCTCGACCATCCAGAACACGACCTCATCGACATCGCCATCGGCATAGGCATCGCCCATGGCCGCGCGCGTGGCCCTGGCGATCTTGGCGCCCAGATCCAGGCTGGTTTCATCAACCAGTTGCAGCGGCCCCAGCGGCATGCCCATCAGCTTGGCCGCATTCTCGACCAGCACGGGCGAGACGCCCTCGCGTACCATGCGCATCCCCTCATTCAGATAGGGAATGATGCAGCGATTGGCGTAGAAGAAACGCGCGTCATTGACCACGATCGGGGTCTTGCGGATCTGGCGGACGAAATCCAGCGCCTTGGCCACGGCGCGGTCTCCCGTCGCGCGGCCCTTGATGATCTCGACCAGCATCATCTTGTCCACCGGGCTGAAGAAATGGATGCCGATGAACTGTTCGGGACGGCTGCTCGCCTTGGCCAGATCGCTGATCGGCAGGGTCGAGGTGTTGGTGGCAAAGATCGCACCCTCGGGCAGCGCGGCCTCGGCCTTGGCCGTTACCTCGGCCTTGATCTCGGGGTCCTCGAAAACCGCCTCGACCACCAGATCGCAGCCATCAAGTGCTGCATAATCCGTCGTGGGCGTGATCCGGCCCAGAACCTCGGCCTTCTTGGCCTCGGTGACCTTGCCGCGCTTCATGCCCTTGTCGAGGATTCCCTCGGCATGGGCCTTGCCCTTTTCCGCCGCCTCTTGCCTGGCGTCATTCAGAACAACCTCGATCCCGGCATTGGCGGCGACATAGGCAATGCCCGCGCCCATCATGCCCGCACCCAGAACGCCCAGCTTCGCCACTTTCTCATCACCGACACCGGGCCGGTTCGCGCCCTTTTCCAGCGCTTCCTTGTTGATGAAGAGCGACCGGATCATGGCGCTGGAGGACGGATTCATCAGGATATGCGTGAACCAGCGCGCCTCGATCTTGAGGGCCGTGTCAAAGGGCACCAGCGCGCCCTCATAAACCGCCGACAAGAGCGCCTTGGCCGCGGGATACACCCCCTTGGTCTTGCCATTCACCATGGCAGAGGCGCCCACAAAGGTCATGAACCCCGCCGGATGATAGGGCGCGCCACCGGGCATCTTGAACCCCTTGGCATCCCACGGCTTGACCAGATCGGCGTCTTTTGCCGACAGCACCCATTCCTTTGCCCGCGCAAGCAGGTCCTCGCCCGGCACGACCTCATCAATCAGGCCCGCTGCCTTGGCCTTCTTGGGCTCTGACAGCTTGCCTTCCAGCAGGATGGAGGACGCCCCCATCGCGCCCAGCTTGCGCGAGACACGCGTGGTGCCCCCCGCGCCGGGGAAGATGCCGACCATGATCTCGGGCAGGCCGATCTTGGCGCGTGCGTTGTCAGCCGCGATGATCCGGTGACAGGCCAGCGGAATTTCCAGCCCGATCCCCAGCGCCGTGCCGGGAAGGGCCGCGACAATCGGCTTGCCGCCCTTGAGCTTCTTGGGATCCATGCCCGCGCGCTCGATCTTGCGCAGCGTCTTGTGCATGGACATGATCCCCTCGAACAGCCCCTTTTCGGGCTGATCGCCGGCCATTTCCTTCATTTTCGCGATGACATTCAGATCCATGCCACCCGCGAAATCGGGCTTGCCAGAGGTGATGATCACACCTTTGATGGCCTCATCCGCCAGCGCAGTATCGATATGCGCATCCAGCTCCGCCAACCCCTCGAGCGAGAGGACATTCATCGATTTGCCCTCGATATCCCAGGTGATCGTGGCCACGCCATCGGCATCGACGGCAAAATGAAAATCGGTCATCTCAGTTGTCTCCCTTCGGCAGGTCGCGGGGTCCGGCCCAGTCGCTGCCATCATGATATGTGAACCTGTTGCCCGCGCCCGAGATATGGACCTTCATGTCCACATCGACATAGGTGCAGATATCGTCCTCGACCCGAGTGCCCACGACCAGAAACCGCGCAGGCGCGTCCGTGCGGTTGACGAAGCGATGCCCGTTCGGCACCCCCGCCTTCCACGCGGCAAATTCACCCACACTCATCTCGATCTCGGCCTCATCCTCGACCAGCGTCAGCACACCGTCGAGCACCATGGCGAACTCATCCTCGCGCAGATGCCAATGCCGAAGCGAGGCCACCGCGCCGGGCTGCAACGTGACGATATTGACGCCGAACTGCGTCAGTCCCGCCAACATGCCCAGTTGTTGCGCCGACCGCCCGGCCATCTGACTGGCATAGGGTTCGGGGTAAGACGACCCTGTCCTGATCGGCGCCTGTTCCGGATCGAGCCTTGGCATCAGACCCGCTCGACAATCGTGGCCGCACCCATGCCCGAGGCAACACAGAGCGTCGCCAGCCCCGTGCCCTTGCCCGTGCGCTCCAATTCATCCAGCAGTGTGCCGATGATCATGGCGCCGGTCGCGCCCAGCGGATGGCCCATCGCGATGGCCCCGCCATTCACGTTCACCCGGTCCTGATCGACCCTGAAGGCCTGCATGAACCGCAACACGACGGCAGCAAAGGCTTCATTCACCTCGAACAGGTCGATATCGGATATCTGCATGCCCGCGTCGCGCAGAATCTTCTCGGTCACAGGCACGGGGCCGGTCAGCATGATGGTCGGATCTGTGCCAATCCGGGCCGTTGCACGAATGCGCGCCCTTGGTTTCAA
>PWWF01000270.1 GCA_003561595.1 Paracoccaceae bacterium
GATGCGCTGGTGATGTATCGGCGGCTGTGAGCGGGCGTGGTGCTTTTCCTGTTACGAGCGGGGGCCAGCCCCCGCACCCCCGGGATATTTGGACAAAGATGAAATCGGGTGAGACAGGTTATGGCGCGGAAGCCCCGGCTGTGCCGTCACCCCGGACCATGGAGGAATGACGATGGCGCGCGCAGGGATTCCATTGCTGGCAGTGCTGATCGACGCGGATAACAGCTCGCCCCGCTGGGCCGAGGCCGTGTTCGAGGAGATCGCGAGCCTGGGCGAGGCCTCGGTGCGGCGCATCTACGGGGATTTTTCGCGCAATCAGATGTCGGGCTGGCAGGACATGCTGCCCCGGCTGGCGCTGGTGCCGCATCATCAGCCCGCCAATACGGTGGGCAAGAATTCCAGCGATATCGCGCTGGTGATCGATGCGATGGATCTGCTGCATTCGGGGCGGTTTGACGGGTTCGTACTGGTCAGCTCTGACAGTGACTTCACGCGGCTGGCCAGCCGCATCCGCGAACAGGGGCTGGATGTTTACGGGATCGGCCAGCAAAAGACGCCCGAGGCATTTCGCAAGGCCTGCAAGCGGTTCATCTTTGTCGAGAATATCCTGCCCGAGGCCGCGCCCGAGACCGGGACCAAGGGCAGCCGTGCCTCGCCCGCGCAGGCGGTGCCGCTGATCAAGGCGGCGATGCAGGCCATCGACAAGGATGAGGAGTGGTTTTCGCTGGGGCCCTTGGGGCAGTTCATCGTGGCGGCCAACCCGGATTTCGACAGTCGTAACTATGGCTGCGCGAAACTGAGCGAACTGGTTGCGAAGGCCGGAGTGTTCGAGCTGCGCAAATCTGCAGGCAATGCGATGCAGGTGCGGCTGAAGACCTAGACAGCAGCGCATTGGCCCCTTATCTGGCGTGACATGGCCGAGAAATCAGACCCCAATTACAAGGTGATCGCCGAAAACCGCCGGGCGCGGTTCGATTACGCCATCGAATCCGATCTGGAATGCGGCATCATGCTGATGGGGTCCGAGGTCAAATCCCTGCGCAATGGCAAGGGCAATATCGCTGAAAGCTATGCCACGATCGATGATGGCGAGCTGTGGCTGGTCAATTCCTACATCGCGCCCTATGCGCCCGCCAAGACCTGGGGGCATGAGGAACGGCGGCGGCGCAAGCTTCTGGCGTCGAAACGCGAGTTGGCGCGGCTCTGGGCGGCGACGGCAAAGGAAGGGATGACGCTGGTGCCGCTGGTGATGTATTTCAACCATCGCGGGCTGGTGAAGCTGAAGATCGGCGTTGCCAAGGGCAAGAAGCTGGCCGACAAGCGCGCGACCGAGGCCAAGCGCGACTGGGACAAGCAGAAACGCCGCCTTCTGAAGGAACACGGCTGAAGCCCCTGCCCGCTATCGCGGACAGGGGAAAGGCGTTATTCAGCGGGCACGGCGTCAGTGGGCCGGGGCGCGCCGAAATGGCGGCGGTTCAGACGCAGCACCAGCCAGATCATCGCCGCCTGCGACACCAGTGCCAGCGCAGTCACCGCCCAGAACAGCAGTCCGAACTGTGCGATCAGCCCGGCCTCGACCAGACCGTTGTTCACGAAGAAATGCAGCAGCACGGCAAAGCCAACACCGGGGCAGACCAGCGCGTAAGAGCCAGGCGAGTTCTCGCGCCCGAAGATGAAGCGCTGCGCATAGCCCTGCCGGATCAGGATCAGCCCGGCAAAGAGCAGGAAGAGCACCTGCACCGACAACAGCCGCGTCAGCGTGACAAGGCTGTCGCCCGCGCTGCTGGCCGCGCCGAAATGCGCCTCCATCCCGTGGGACTGACGCAGGCTCAGGATGCCCAGAACAGCAATCAGCGGCACGATGATCGACAGGGTGGGCGCCGTTTCGGGGTTGGCGCCATGTTCCATCATCGCGCGAAAGCCCAGCACCATCGCAACCACGGCGATCAGTGCGGCCGTCATCAGAAAGAAGCTCGACAGGATCAGGCCCAGACCTGCAAGCGCGGGCACAGTGCTGAGCGCGGCAGGCGCAGCAAGCCCCACGCCGACCATGGCAAAGGCGAAAGCGGGCAGGACCTGGCCGAAATTATTGTTGGCCGCGCAGGAAAAGCCACCCTCGGTCAGCACCCGGCCCAGAAACCGGGCATAGAGGCGAAAGGCCAGCACACCAATGGCCAGAAATGCGATCATCGCCAGCGGAAACAGCATTTCCACGACCGACCACAGGCCGGGCACGAACACCATCCCCAGAATGAACAGCACATTGATCGCCATGGCCAGGGCCAGCGGCAGCGCCAGAAGCTGGCTTTGCGCATTGGTCTTGCTGAAGCTCTCGAAACCGGGGCTGCGCTGCCATTGCGCATACCGCCGCAGGTTCCAGACCAGCAGGCGCAGGTTCATCACGGCAAAGATCGCAATGCCGGCAACGGCGGCCACGATCATGCCGCGCATCAGCGCGCCGCCACCCATAAAGGCGGCATGGATGTCTTCGAATACCGGGACCGGCTGGCCGGGATGGGGCACCCAGTGCATCAGCCACATGAAGAAACTGACCGCGATCCCCCCTGCCCCGACCGAGGCAAGAAAGTAGAGCGGCGCATAGGTATCGGATGGGCGTTGGGCAGCCTGTGTCATGGCGATCTCCTTTATATTCATAAATTGCAATTTGTATATTTTTGATCGGATCACCAGTGGGCAGATTGTCGCACCCGCTGGGGCAGCAACCAATATCTTGTGGATAAGTCGGGCCAAATGCCCATATACGCGACGCCACGCTTGACAGCGCCCTGCTTTCGCCCTGAGATTGTGGCCATCACGCAGACCAGCAGGGCCTTTCGTGCAGTTCACCCGCCTTCGCCTCAATGGCTTCAAGAGCTTTGTCGATCAGACGGACCTGGTGATTCATCCAGGCCTGACCGGCGTGGTCGGCCCCAATGGCTGCGGCAAGTCCAACCTTTTGGAGGCGCTGCGCTGGGTCATGGGCGAAAACCGCCCCACGGCGATGCGCAGCGGCGGGATGGAGGATGTGATCTTCGCGGGCACCGACACCCGCGGCGCGCGCCATTTCGCCGAGGTCAGCCTGCATCTGGACAATGGCGAACGCCTTGCGCCCGCCGGGTTCAATGACAATGACACCCTTGATGTCGTGCGCCGGATCACCCGTGATGCGGGCAGCGCCTACAAGGTCAATGGCAAGGACGCGCGGGCGCGCGATGTGCAGATGCTGTTTGCCGATGCCTCGACCGGGGCGCATAGCCCGGCGCTGGTGCGGCAGGGCCAGATCTCCGAGCTGATCAATGCCCGCCCCCGCGCGCGCCGCCGTATCCTGGAGGAAGCGGCCGGAATCGCGGGGCTGTATCAGCGTCGGCATGAGGCCGAATTGCGGCTGCGCGCGACCGAAACCAATCTGGACCGCGTCAGCGATGTGATCGAGCAACTGGCGCAGCAACTGGCGCAGCTTTCGCGGCAGGCGCGGCAGGCAGAGCGCTACCGCCAGATCGGGGCGCGGTTGCGGCAGGTCGAGGGGATGCTGTTCTACCGCC
>PWWF01000177.1 GCA_003561595.1 Paracoccaceae bacterium
CGCGGAAATCGCCGAAATACTTGGTGATCGCCGCCGTCAGCGTCGTCTTGCCATGGTCCACGTGGCCAATCGTGCCCACGTTCACATGCGGTTTGTTGCGTTCGAACTTCTGCTTTGCCATGGTCTGTGAACCCTCTGTTATCCGGCCCCGCATGCGCGGCCTGTCGTGCTACGCGGCGGGGCATATCCAGCTTGCGGGGGAAAATCAAGCGCCTTCGCGCGCCTGTGCAAGCGCCCGTGTCAGCCCTGGCCGCGCGGGACGGGGCGAACCCCGTATCCGGCCCGGTCTTCGATCCTGCCGCCTTGCATGTCACCCGGCATGTCCTCATCCAGAAAATCGGACTGGATCTGCCAGTCGCTGTCGGGATCGAACGCGACATCGGGCGCAGCGCCTTCGCTGCGCGGGGGGAACCAGTCGGGGTTGGATGCCAGCCAGCGCTCGATGGAATAGACGGCATTCTCGGCCAGATTCTGCATCTGCTGTTCGGCCGACTGGGTCAGGCCGGAACTGACGACCGTTTCGCCCGACAGGCTTTCCAGCGCGGTGATCATATGCGGGCGCTCATTGACGCGCCCGCCTGCGGCATCATCGAACAGGGACACCCGGATAATCAACGCGGAACGCGGCGCGGCGACCACGGGAATGCCGGGAATGGCCAGCACATAGCCTTCGACCGAAATGCCCAGATGATAGAGCGAATTGCCCTGATAGCGGTCGAAGCGGCGGCGCAACTCAGTCGTCAGCACCTCTTCCCATTCTTCGGGCTCGGCACTGCGCGAGGCCGGGCCCCGCGTCGCGTTCTCGGCCACGATGGCCGTATGCGCCAGCCGGAAATCACCCAGTTCGGCGCGTTCCTCGCGCAATTCCCGCCCGCTGGCACAGGCCGCCAGAACGGCAAGCGCCAGCAATCCGCCAAGCGCAGGCCGGAATTTGGGGAATGCTGTCATCGCGGGCCTCCAACTCTCATGCGCTACCGGCCCTATCCGATCCGGGCCGTCAGCGCAAATGCTGCGCGCTCAGGTAAATCGATTGTCACGCGGAAAACCGCGCGGCGCCATGCGGCCCGCGCCTGCGCGCTTGCCCAGCCATTCGGTCAGATCGGCCTCATGCCGCGTGCGCCCGGCCGGGTCCAGCCAGCGCAGCCCTTCGGCCAGGGTGATCGTGGTCAGATCGGCCAGCCCGCCATCCTTGTAGGATTGCAGCCGCACCCCTTTGCCGCGCGTCATCTCGGGCAGGTCATCCAGCGGAAAAACGAGCATCTTGCGATTCTCGCCCACCACGGCCAGATGATCGCCCGTCGCCACGCGGCAGAGATGGGCACGCGCGCCGGGCTTGAGGTTGAGCACCTGCCGCCCCGTGCGCGTCTGGGCGATCACCTCATCGGCAGGGATCACGAACCCGTCGCCCGCAGAGGAGGCCACGACCAGCCGCACGCCCGCGCGATGCACGAACAGATCGACGATATCGGCCTCATTCGGCAGATCGACCATCAGGCGCACAGGCTCGCCCATGCCGCGCCCGCCGGGCAGATTGGCGCCCATCAGCGTGTAGAACCGCCCGTTGGACCCGAACAGCACGATCCGGTCCGTGGTTTCGGCGTGAAAGGCAAAGCGCCCCTCATCCCCGTCCTTGAACTTGAAATTCTGGTCCAGCGCGACATGCCCTTTCATCGCGCGCACCCACCCCATTTTCGAGCAGACGACCGTGATCGGCTCGCGCTCGATCAGGGCCTCGGGGGGGACATCCTCGACCTCGCCCGCCTCGGCAAAGCTGGTGCGGCGGCGGCCCGGATCGGTGGCCTTGCCATAAAGCGCCTGCACATCGCGCAACTGCCCGCCGATCCGCTTCCATTGCAGCCGGTCCGAGGCAAGCAGATCCTCCAGCTCGGCGCGTTCCTTCAGCAGATCGTCCCGCTCGCGCCGCAGCTCGATCTCTTCCAGCCGCCGCAGAGAGCGCAGGCGCATGTTCAGGATCGATTCGGCCTGCAATTCGGACAATTCGCCCTCGCCCTCGGGCGGGGACATATAATCGGCCTCGGACGTGGCGCGGGGGAACTCGCGGCCCCATGTCTCGCGCATCAGCGCGGCGCGCGGGGCCTCATCATAGCGGATGATGTCGATCACGCGATCCAGATTCAGGAAGGCGATGATGAAGCCTTCCAGCACTTCCAGCCGGTGATCGATCTTGGCCAGCCGGTGGCGCGTGCGCCGCTGCAGCACCTCGCGCCGGTGATCGAGAAAGGCGCGCAGCACCTCGCGCAGGGAACAGACTTTCGGGGTCAGCCCGTCGATCAGCACATTCATGTTCAGGCTGAAGCGCGTTTCCAGATCAGAATTCTTGAACAGCATCCCCATCATCAGCTCCGCATCCACAGTGCGCGAGCGCGGCTCCAGCACGATGCGCACATCATCGGCCGATTCGTCGCGGATATCGGCCAGAAGCGGCACCTTGCGGGTCTGGATCAGTTCGGCCAGCTTCTCGATCAGGCGCGATTTCTGCACCTGATAGGGGATTTCCGTGACAACGACCTGCCATTGCCCGCGGCCCAGATCCTCGATCTCCCATCTGGCGCGCAGACGGAACGCGCCGCGCCCGGTCTGATAGGCGCTCAGGATCGCGTCGCGCGGTTCAACCACCACGCCGCCGGTGGGGAAATCGGGGCCGGGGATCAGCGCGACCAGATCAGCATCGGGCAGATCAGGCTGCGCGATCATGGCCAGACAGCCCTCGATCAGTTCATCCAGGTTATGGGGCGGGATATTCGTGGCCATGCCGACCGCAATTCCGCTTGCGCCATTGGCCAGCAGGTTGGGAAAGGCCGCAGGCAGCACCACGGGTTCGGACAGCGTGCCGTCATAATTGGGCCGGTAATCCACCGCATCCTCGGCCAGCCCGTCCAGCAGCATCTCGGCGGCGCGGGTCATGCGCGCCTCGGTGTAGCGGGCGGCGGCGGGGTTATCGCCGTCGATATTGCCGAAATTGCCCTGCCCGTCGACCAGCGGATAGCGCACGTTGAAATCCTGCGCCAGCCGCGCCATCGCGTCATAGATCGCGGCATCGCCATGGGGGTGGTAATTGCCCATCACATCGCCCGTGATCTTGGCGGATTTGCGAAAGCCCCCACCGGGGGCGAGTTTCAGCTCGCGCATCGCGAACAGGATGCGGCGATGCACCGGTTTCAGCCCGTCACGCGCATCGGGCAGCGCGCGATGCATGATCGTGGACAGCGCATATTGCAGATAGCGCGACCCCAGCGCGCGGCGCAGCGGTTCGGTGGCCAGAGCGTTCGGGTCCAGGGGCGCGTCATCATCCTGTGGCATGAACCCCGCATAGCCGCAGCGCTGGCGCAGGTCCAGCCCCTGAAATGCACGGCAAGTTTACGCCGCAGCCCGGTATCGCGCTTGTGGGGGCTGGCCTGTGCGGCCTACTCTGCGCCCATGTTACCCGAAAGGAGCCTACGGATGCGCCTTATCCTGCCCGCCCTGCTCAGCAGCCTTGCCCTGCCCGCGCTGGCCGAGACGCAGATTCGCCATGTCACATTATCCACCGCCGGGCTGGCGATGCTGGAGGCCGAGGGGATGCTGGACGCGGATGGCCTGCGCCTGGCCCTCCGCCGTGCCGATATCGACGATTTCCTGAAATCGCTGCGCGTGTCGGACCCGGCCGGCGGCGTGCCGATGCTGTCCATGACCGGCCCCGGCGGGCTGGAGGATCTGTTCGCGGGCCTGCCCTTCGCGCCCGAGGATGTGACCGACATGCATGCGTTGCTGGGTGCGATGACCGGCGCGCCGGTGACGGCCGAACGCGGCGATACCACGCTGTCGGGCACGATCATGGGGATCAACACGGTGCCCTGCGCCAGTTCCGTCCAGACAGGCTGCCACGCGCTTGCGCTGCGCAGCGCAACAGGCGGGATCGGCCAGATCCGTCTGGATGCGCGCACCGCGTTGCGCTTTGACGACGCGCAGGACCGGCACGCATTGGAGCGCGCGCTGGACGCGCTGCGCACAGGCAGCCGCGCGCTGACACTGGATGTCACCCTGACCAGCAGCGAAAGCGATCCGCGCGACGTGAGCCTTGCATGGCTGCAACCCGCGCCTGTCTGGAAAACCGCCTGGCGCGCCGAAGAGACCGCCGAGGGGTTGGAGCTGACAGGCTGGGCCGTGATCGAGAATGCGACCGGGCAGGACTGGGACGATGTGGGGCTGACACTGGCCACAGGCGCGGTTCAGGCCCTGCAGGCGCAGCTTTACGACCGGCAGGACACCTATCGCCCCATCAGCCCGCGACGGGCACAAGATGGCATGATGCTGGAATCCGCCCCTGCCGACATGGCCCCCGATTTTGCCGCATCCGCCCCCATGCCGGTCGAGATGCAGGAAGCCGAGAGCTTTTCGCGCTACACGCTCGGGCAATCCATCAGCGTGCAGGCGGGCGAGATGATTTCGCTGCCCTTTCTGCAAGAAACCCTGTCCGATGCGCGCGTGACACTCTATCGCGGCGGGTCGGGCGCGGCCCATCCGATGATCGCGCTCGAGATTGAAAACCCTCTGCCCCTGCGCCTGCCTGCCGGGATCGCAACGCTTTACGAGGATGCGCGCGGCCATGCAGGCGACGCGATGATCCCCGAACTGGCCCCCGGCGCGCGCGAACTGGTCGAGTTTGCGCAGGACACCTCCATGCGCGTGGACGAATCGCAGCGCGAGACCCAGTCGCTGCGGCAGGCGCGCATCGTGGATGGTGTGCTGGTGGCAGAGGAGCGGCTGGAACGGCGCCACACCTACCGGATCGAGGGCGCGCCCGAGGCCGAGCGCACCCTTACCCTGCTGCACCCGCGCCGCCCCGGCTGGGAGATGGAGAGCACGGGCGGCAGCGACGCCTTCGATGCCACCCGCTTCGAGATTTCCGTGCCCGCAGGCGAGATTGTCAGCGAAACCATTACTGAGAGCCGCGTGACATCGCGCCGTGTCGCCCTTCTGGATCTGGATCTGGACGGGCTGGCGCAATGGTCAGCGCGCCTTGGCGGGGATGATCTGTCTGACACCGTCACCGCCCTGCGCGATCTGCGCGCCAAAGAGCGTGAACTGGCCCGCAGCCTGCCCCGGCTGGCCACGCGCGAGGCCGATCTGATCGCCGATCAGGAGCGGCTGGTGAATCTGATCGTGCAACTGGGCGATGACAGCGCGGCCACAGCCGGGCGGCGCGACCGGGTCGATGCGATCGATGCCGACATCACCACGCTGCGCGCAGAGCGCACAGCGACCGAGGCACGGATCGACGCCATTCAGGACGAATTGCGCGCCGTGTTGCGCGCGGCGGAATAGCGCCTGCGGCCCGACCAGACCAGCCGAGGGGCGCGGGGATCGAATTGTCCCTGCGCCCCATTCGCGCTATCTGACCCCGAACCCGATATGCAGGAGCCGCCCGCCCCGTGATCCGCGCTGTCCGACATCTGAGCCTGCTGCTGATGGCAGCCCTGCTGGCCGCCTGCGATGTGGCGCCCGTGCAAACCGCCCTGCCCGCGCCCAGCCCTGCGCAACCCCCGGTTGCCGCTGTCACGCGCGCGCAGTTCAACGCGGTCGCGCGCCAGATGGGGCCGGTCGCCACGCGCATCTGCCGTGAACGCAGCCCGCATCTGATCTGCGAGTTCACCGTGATTCTGGATGACCGGCCGGGCCGCCCGCCGAATGCCTTTCACACCCGCGACGAACAGGGCCGCCCGATCATCGCCTTTACCGAATCGCTGATCCGCGAATTGCGCAATGAGGATGAAATCGCGCTGGTCTTCGGGCATGAGGCGGCCCATCACATCGCCGATCACATCCCCCGGATGCAGCGCGAGGCGCAGCGCGGCGCCTTTGTGGGCGGGCTGGCCGCCGCCCTGGTTGGCGCCGATGAAGTGACCACGCGCGAGATCATGGATATCTCGGCCACACTTGGCGCGCGGCGCTATGCCAAGCCTTTTGAACTGGAAGCCGACCGTATCGGCGCGGAAATCGCGGCGCGTGCGGGCTATGATCCGCTGCGCGGGGCGGGGCTGTTCCGGCGCATCCCCGATCCGGGCAACCAGTTTCTGGGCACGCACCCGCCCAATTCCGAGCGCCTGCGCGAGGTCGAGCGCGCAGTGGCGCGCATGCGCGCCGGGAAGCCGGTCTGAGAGAAAGGAGCACGGGATGCACTGGATCTACCTCGCTGTCGCGATCCTGTTCGAGACGATCGGCACCACGGCGCTGAAAGCGAGCGACGGCATGACCCGCGCATGGCCCGCCGCAGTCGTGGTCGTGGCCTATGCGCTGTCCTTCTGGTTGCTGGCGCTTGTGCTGCGGGTGATCCCGGTGGGCGTGGCCTATGCGATCTGGTCGGGGCTGGGCATCTGCCTGATCGCGGGCATCGGCTGGGCCGTATTCGGCCAGCGGCTGGATGCGGCGGCCCTGCTGGGAATTGTGCTGATCATCGCGGGCATTCTGGTCATCAACCTCTTCAGCGCAAAGGTCTGACATGTCCGAGCCTGCGCAACACAGCACGTTCGAGGATGCCCAGGGGCTGGTCTTTGGCGCGGCCATGTGCGCCTTTGCCGTCATGATCCTGACAGGCGCGGGACTGGTGACGGGCCAGACCGCCGGGCTGGCCGTGCTGATCGCCTATGTCACCGGGATCAGCTTTGGCGTGGTGTTCTTTGTCATCAATGTTCCGTTCTACGCGCTGGCATGGGTCCAGCTTGGCCCGGCCTTCACGGTCAAGACATTCATCGCTGTGGCGCTGATTTCGGGCATGTCGCTGGTGGTCGAGGATCTGGTCGATGTCTCGCCCGCCCATCCGGTGGTGGCGGCGGTGCTGTTCGGTCTGATCTCGGGCTCTGGCCTGCTGGCGATCTTTCGCCACCGGGCCAGCCTGGGGGGTGTGGGGATCCTCGCCTTCTGGTGTCAGGAACGCCTGGGCTGGCGCGCGGGCTGGGTGCAGCTTGGCTTCGATATCCTGCTGTTCGCAGCAGCCCTTGTGGTGCTGGAGCCGATTCTGGTGCTCTATTCGGCCCTGGGCGCTGTGGTGCTGAACGCGATCATTGCGATCAATCACCGCCGCGACCGCTATATCGCGACCTGAGCCTGCCCGGCGCGGCCCTTGTGGCGGCACGCCCACCCACCCACCCTGCGCGCCGCCACAAGGGCCACACCGGGCAGGGCAATGGACATAGGGGGTAGCCAGCCGCGCGCTGATCGGGTAATGCGGCGGCGCAGCATGCCTGCCACCCTTCTGACATCTTTCCTGACAAGGCCAAGACCATGACCCTTCGCAATATCGCGATCATCGCCCATGTGGACCACGGCAAGACCACGCTGGTGGACGAGTTGTTGAAGCAATCCGGCGCGTTTCGCGAGAACCAGGCCGTGGCCGAACGGGCCATGGACAGCAATGATCTGGAACGCGAACGCGGCATCACGATCCTGGCCAAGGCGACCTCGGTCGAGTGGAAGGACACGCGCATCAATATCGTGGACACGCCCGGACACGCCGATTTCGGCGGTGAGGTCGAGCGTATCCTGAGCATGGTCGATGGCGTCGTGCTGCTGGTGGATGCCGCCGAAGGGCCGATGCCGCAAACGAAATTCGTGACGTCCAAGGCGCTGGCGCTGGGGCTGCGCCCGATTGTCGTGCTGAACAAGGTGGACAAGCCCGCCGCCGACCCCGACACTGCGCTGAACGAAGTGTTCGATCTGTTCGCCAATCTGGGCGCCAATGACGAACAGCTTGATTTCCCGGTGCTTTATGCCAGCGGGATCAATGGCTGGGCGGATACGGAACTGGACGGCCCGCGCGAGAACATGCATGCGCTGTTCGATCTGGTGGTGGCCCATGTGCCCGCCCCCGCGCAGGTCGCCGCGCGCACGGAGCCGTTTCGCATGCTGGCCACCACGCTGTCCGCCGACCCCTATCTGGGCCGCATCCTGACCGGCCGCGTCGAGTCCGGCACGCTGAAGGCCGGCGAGACGATCAAGGCGCTGTCGCGCGACAGCAAGAAGCTGGAGCAGTTTCGCGTGACCAAGGTTATGGCCTTTCGCGGGCTGGGGCAGGCCCCCATCGATCAGGCCGAAGCCGGGGATATCGTGACGCTGGCGGGCATGTCGAAGGCGACCGTGGCCGACACGCTCTGCGCGGTCGAGGTCGAAACCGCGCTGCCCGCGCAGCCCATCGACCCGCCCACGATCAGCGTGACCTTCGGCATCAATGATTCGCCCCTGGCCGGGCGCGACGGATCCAAGGTGCAATCGCGCGTCATCCGCGAACGCCTGATGCGCGAGGCGGAGGTCAATGTCGCCATCCGCGTGACCGACACGCCGGGCGGCGAGGCGTTCGACGTGGCCGGGCGCGGCGAATTGCAGATGGGTGTGCTGATCGAGAACATGCGCCGCGAAGGGTTCGAGCTGTCGATCTCGCGCCCGCGCGTGCTGATGCGCGATGAGGGCGGACAAACGCTGGAACCGATCGAGGAAGTCACCATCGATGTCGATGACGACTATACCGGCACCGTGATCGAAAAGCTGACAGGCCCGCGCCGGGGCGATCTGGTCGAGATGAAGCCGGCAGGGACAGGCAAGACGCGCATCATCGCGCATGTGCCGTCGCGCGGGTTGATCGGCTATCATGGCGAGTTTCTGACCGACACGCGCGGCACTGGCGTGCTGAACCGCGTATTCCATGAATGGGCGCCCTATCGCGGCACCATTCCGGGGCGGCGTGAAGGGGTGCTGATTTCCATGGAGGATGGCACCGCGGTTGCCTATGCGCTGTGGAATCTGGAAGAGCGCGGGCGCATGTTCATCAATCCGCAAGAGCCGGTCTATCAGGGCATGATCATCGGCGAGCACAGCCGCGACAATGATCTGGAAGTGAACCCGCTGAAGGGCAAGAAACTGACCAATGTGCGCGCCTCGGGGACCGATGACGCGGTCAAGCTGACGCCGCCCACGATCCTGTCGCTGGAACAGGCGATTGCCTATATCGATGATGATGAACTGGTCGAGGTGACGCCCAAGGCGATCCGGCTGCGCAAACGCTTCCTCGACCCGCATGAGCGCAAGCGTCAGACCAAGGCGAGCGCGTGAGACCTGGGATCAACCAAGGCGCAATCTTTTCTGAGTGGGATGGTCACGATCAACCGCAATACGTTGTGGTCGTGCGCTACACACGGAGAATATGGTCTGCGCGAGCGTTTTTGCGACCGCTGGCGAGAGTTGGGCACGCTTGCCCGGTCGGACAAAGCAGATATGGCATGAACACCAGACTGCATACCGTCTCGGATGCAATTGAGTGGCCGGTCGCCGTGTTGGTGTCAGAGGTCGGGGCAGCGATGACACGGGCGCTGCTGCCCTTCTCGGGGATCTGCCAGCAGCCGACCGGCTGATCGCGGACCACTTGAGGCGCGCAGTGCGATCCAGGATGCGGTGAAAGACAAAGAGAAAACACTCTGTAGTCCCGACCGCAAAACGCAGCAGGCGACCGTGACATGCTGCAGGCGGCGCACCCGGATCAAGATCATGTCCGGGCGGCTGGTGGAGTGGCGCAGCCTTGCCACACGTCACGACAGATGCGCAAAGCTGTTGCGGGCCGCAGTCACGCTGACCGCAGCAATCCTGTTCTGGCTTTGAATACCAATAAATCCGGAGCCTAAGATCGCGCCCCCGCCTTCCGCCCCCGCGCCTCCCCCCGGCACCGGTCCGAGCAATAGCGGACCTCATCCCAGACTCGCGCCCATTTGCGCCGCCATGTGAACGGGCGGCCGCATTGCGCACAGTCCTTCACTGGCAAATCCGCCTTGCGGCGCATCCGGGCCATGGGGTCAGTCGGCCTCGGCCTCGTCATCCTCATCGTCGCGCACAGTCATCTGGCCCTCTTCCCAGTCGCCCGACAGCACCTCGCCCGAGGCATAGCGCAATACCCCCGTCCCGTGGCGCTGGCCGTCCAGAAAGCTGCCCTCATAGACATCGCCCGTGGTATAGGTGGCCACCCCTTCGCCCGTGATCTGCCCGCTGCTCCATTCGCCCTCATAGACGAAGCCATCGGCCAGCTCGATCCGGCCCTGCCCCTCGCGCGCCCCTTCGGAAAACTGGCCCGCATAGACCGAGCCATCGGGATAGACCATCTCGCCCACGCCATGCAGCTCGCCGCCCGCAACTTCGCCGGTATAGACGCGCCCATCGGCAAAGGTCATGACCCCTTCGCCATCGGGCAGGCCGCGCAGGAAGCCACCCTCGAACACCGCGCCATCCTCGAACACGGCGCGGCCCTGGCCGTGGAACTGGCCCTCGGACCATTCACCCTCATAACTGCTGCCATCGGCATAGGTGATGGTGCCGGTCCCGTCGGGCAGGCCGTTCACGAAGCTGCCCACATATTCCGACCCGTCGGGCTGGACCAGCCGCCCCTCGCCCTCGATCCGGCCCTCGGTCCAGCTGCCCTCATACAGATAGCCGTCCGGGCCGGTCAGCCGCCCCTCCCCCTCGCGCAGGTCATTGACGAAGCTGCCCTCGAAGACCAGCCCGTCGCCCTGTTCGACCCGCGCCTCGCCTGCGCGCAGCCCGACCTCGAACCCGCCGGTATAGACATCGCCATTGGGCTGGGTCAGCACGCCCTGCCCGTGCAGCTCGCCCTCGGCCCAGTCGCCCTCATAGCGCAGCCCGTCGGGCGTGATCAGGATGCCGGTGCCGTGGCGCAGATCGGCGCGCATGTCGCCCTCGAATGTGGCGCCATCGGGGTAGGTGATCTGTCCTGCCCCCTCGCGCACACCATCGACCCACTCGCCCTCGTAGCGGTAGCCATCGGGGCGGGTCAGGGTGCCGGTGCCATGGGGCTGGCCATCGGCAAAGCTGCCCTCATAGACGGACTCATTGGCAAAGACCCGCACCCCCTGGCCGGAGATATTGCCCTCGACCCACTCGCCTTCATAGGTGGAGCCGTCCGAGAAGGTCATGATCCCGGTGCCATGCGGGCGGCCCGCCTGGAACTGCCCCTCATAGACCGCGCCCGAGGGGTAGCGCGCCTCGCCCTCGCCGCTGATCTGCCCCTCGACCCACTCGCCCGTGTATTCGAACCCGTTGGGCAGGCGGTAGGTGCCGGTGCCATGCTGCAGCCCGTCGCGGAATTCGCCCTCATAGATGCCGCCATCGTCATACTGGCGGGTCATCACGCCATCGGTCTGCGCGAGGGCGGTCGTGCCCAGCATGGTCGCAAGAGCAATGGCCATCGGCGCGCGAAGCGTGGCTGATTTCATGATGCGGTTCTCCCCAATATTCTGGCTGCGAGGGTAGTTAGGCGCGCGCAGGCTGGCAAGGACTTTTGCCTTGCGCGGGTGTGAGGGGGGCGGCAGAGTGGCGGCATAGGGCCGAGGATGCGGCCCGCGGTTGCTTGCGGCGGCTTGGCGGCCTTTCGATTGAAGCGACGCGCAAAAGCCGCATGTCACGGCGCAGGGGCCTTGCGCGCCCGCAGCCAGATTTCGAGCGCCACCAGATAGGGGACATAAAAGGCGAAATACTGCATCTGATCGAACGGCCCTGTCAGGTCCGCATTGCTCCACAGCCCATCCGTCAGGCTGTACCAGATGACATAATGCAGCCGGTATATCAGCGATCCCAACACCAGCACGGCCAGACGCAGCGCCCATTCGCGGTGACGCGCGATATCGGCCGCGCGCGCATGGCGCAGCGCCTGCACCGCGCAGCCAAGCATCAGCACTCCATAGAGGGCGAAGCCCGCATCCATGGGCGGGCCAGCGATTGTTCCGCGCAGCGCGATATAGACCAGCCCGCCAAGGGCCACGACAACCGAGGCAGTCACGATCACGCGCCCGGCCATCCTGTGCAGCCACGGATACCGCCTGCGCAGCCATGCGACCGGCTGGAACGGCACCAGCACCATCGCCACCGCGCCGAGGATCATATGCGAAAAGATGGCGATATTCGTGATCGTGCCGCCGGGCGTGTAGATATAAGTCTCATCCGATAGATCGAGGCCGATGCCGCGCAGGCCAAAGCGCAGGGAATAGGCCGCAAAGCCGAGGACGAATACGGCGAGCAGAACGAGGCCGAGACAACCGGCCATGATGGTGAAGCGCTTGCGCAATGGTCCTGCCCGTTGGTGCGTGTGCTGGCACAGCCTTACTCACCGGCCCTTGGCCTCGCAAGCGTCTCCCCGGATCATCGGGGCGCTGCCATGCGCGCAGGCTGGCTGCGCCGCAGCGTTGCAGCAATGCTTGGCCCAAACCTGATCCATCATGCCGCAATGCCGGGCTGTGCGGCCTGTTGCGCCGTTTTCCAAGCAATTCGCGCCGTGCAGCGCCTTCCCAGGCGGGCACTGCCCTCTTTTCCAGCACGATGGCGCACTCCAGCCCAAAACGCCGCAGCGCACGCTGCTAAAACCAAAAATTATCATTTATTATCATCATGTTAGTGTTTCACGTGGAACATCACCCCCGCCCTGCTGCGCCCTTTCGGCTTCCCTCGGGCGGTCAACATGATATGTGGGCGCCAAGCAACCCCGAGAGCCGCGCATGTCCGACCGCTTCCGCCTGACCCTTGCCCAGTTGAACCCCACCCTGGGTGATATCAAAGCCAATGCCGACCGCGTGCGCGAGGCATGGTCCGCCGGGCGCGCGGCGGGGGCGGATATGGTCGCGCTGCCGGAAATGTTCCTGCCCGGCTATCAGACGCAGGATCTGGTCTGGCGCCCGGCCTTTCTGGCCGATCTGCGCGCGGCGCTGGACGCGCTGGCCACCGATTGCGCCGATGGCCCGGCCCTTGGGCTGGGCCTGCCGATGGCCGAAGGCGGGGCGCTTTACAACTGCTACGCCGTGCTTGCGGGCGGGCAGGTCCGGGCGGTGATGCGCAAGCATCATCTGCCCAACACATCCGTCTTTGACGAACAGCGCCTGTTTGCCTCGGGCGATATCTCGGGGCCGTATCGCGCAGGCCCCATCCGCATCGGCACGCCCATCTGCGAGGATGCCTGGCGCCCGGATGTCGCCGAGACGCAGGCCGAGTCCGGGGCCGAGATGCTGCTGGTGCCCAATGGCTCGCCCTATGCGCGGCACCGCCATGACACGCGCATGGCGCATATGGTCGCGCGCGTGGTCGAGACGGGGCTGCCACTGGTCTATCTGAACCTTGTCGGCGGGCAGGATGATCAGGTCTTTGACGGAGCAAGCTTCGTGCTGAA
>PWWF01000209.1 GCA_003561595.1 Paracoccaceae bacterium
CGCCCAGAATGCGGTCAATCTCTGCCGGGTCCTGCATCAGGCGGCGCATCTCGGCATTGATGGGGGCGAGTTTCTCGACCGCCAGTTCCGCCAGCGCGGGTTTGAACGCGCCAAAGCCCTGCCCGGCGAATTGCCCGATCACGTCATCTGCCGAAATATCCGCCAGCGCGGCATAGATATTGACCAGATTGCGCGCCTCGGCCCGCCCCTCCAGCCCGTCCAGCGCCTCGGGCAGCGGCTCGGGGTCGGTCCGCGCCTTGCGGATCTTCTGGGCGATGGCATCGGCGTCATCGGTCAGGTTGATGCGCGACTGATCGGACGGGTCGGATTTCGACATCTTTTTCGTGCCATCGCGCAACGACATGACCCGCGTCGCTGCCCCCTCGATCACCGGAGCGACCACCGGAAAGAAATCAACCTCGAAATCATGGTTGAACTTGATCGCGATGTCGCGCGCCAGTTCCAGATGCTGTTTCTGATCCTCGCCCACTGGCACATGGGTCGCGTGATAGGTCAGGATATCCGCCGCCATCAGGTTCGGGTAGGCGAACAGGCCCACCGATGCCTCTTCGGCATGTTTGCCCGCCTTGTCCTTGAACTGCGTCATCCGCCGCAGCCAGCCCATCCGTGCCACGCAGTTGAAAATCCAGGCAAGCTCGGCATGGGCCGAGACCTGGCTCTGATTGAACAGGATCGAACGGGCCGGGTCTATGCCCGCTGCCAGAAACCCCGCCGCAGCCTCGCGCGTGGCATGGCGCAGCTTTGCCGGGTCCTGCCAGACCGTGATCGCATGCAGATCGACCAGACAATAGATCGTCTCGACCCCGTCATCCTGCGCGGCCACAAACCGTTTCAGCGCACCCAGATAATTGCCCAGCGTCAACCCGCCAGAGGGCTGAATCCCCGAAAAGATGCGCTTGGGAAATTGCGCGGCGGGCGTGTCATTCATGGCGCGGGTCCTGTCTGGAAAAGCCTGTCGCGCTGCATTAGCCTCGGGGGGGCGCAAGGTCAACTAAGGGCCAGTGATGACACAGGACAGGGGCGCGGCGCTGAACCCGCTGCCATGGGGCGTATGGCTTCTGGTGCTGGCGATTGCCAGTATCGAGATGGTGCTCTGGGCAGGCGCGCACGGGCTGGTGAACTGGGCGGGCAGCGCGGGCTGGCGCGCACAGGCATTGGTGGCGGTCGGGATCAGCCCGCAAATCCAGCACTGGATGGTCGAGACCGGGCAGACACCCCTGCCCCATCTCGCCCGCTATCTGGGCTACGGGCTGGTCCATCTGGGCCCGGCACAGGCCGCGCTTGTCGTGGTGATCACGGCGGCGCTCGGTAAATACTGCGCCGAACGGCTCGGCTCCGCGCGGCTCATCCTGCTTTTGATCCTTGCGCAGGCCATGGGCGGCGCGGTCTTTGGCGCGCTCGCCGATCCGGGCGCATGGCTGATCGGCGGCTACCCGATCATCTTCGCGCTGGCAGGCAGCTATGGCTGGTACGCCTGGCACAGCGCCGACAGCCTGCGCAGCCGCGCACAGGCGCTGGGGCTGGTCGTGGTGCTCGTCACCGGGCGGCTTGCGCTGGCGGTGATCGCAGGCGGCGGGCTGGACTGGCTGGCCGATATCACTGCCCTGCTCGCGGGGGCCGCCCTTACCCCCCTGCTGCGCCCCGGCCTGCGCGCCCGGTTGCGCCGCCCCTGACTACAACTCACAGCTCCCCCCTTCATCTTTGCAAAAATATCCCGGGGGGAGGGACCGCAGGGACCGGGGGGCAGCGCCCCCCACACACCGCCTGCGCCCACTCACATCGCCTTGCGCGCGCGCAAGGCTGCCCCGATCGTGCCATCATCCAGAAAATCCAGCTCGCCCCCGATGGGCACACCCTGCGCCAGCGCGGTGACCTGCACGCCAAGGCCCTCCAGCGCATCGGCGATGTAATGCGCGGTTGTCTGGCCATCGACTGTGGCGCCAAGCGCCAGGATCACCTCGCGCGTGCCGCTCTCGCGCACGCGGGCCACCAGTTCGGGGATGCGCAACTCTTCCGGGCCCACGGCATCCAGCGCCGAGAGCGTGCCGCCCAGCACATGATAGCGCCCGCCAAAGACCTGCCCGCGCTCCATCGCCCACAGATCCGCCACATCCTCGACCACGCAGATCTCGCCGGTCGCGCGTTTGGGGTCGCGGCAGATCGGGCAGATCACATCGGTCGAGATATTGCCGCACTGGCCGCAGACCTGCGCGCCCGTGGCCACACGCTCCAGCGCGCTCACAAGCGGGCGCAGGCTCTGTTCGCGGCGCTGGATCAGATGCAGCACCAGTCGCCGGGCCGAACGCGGGCCCAGCCCCGGCAGCCGCGCGATCTGGCCGATCAGCGCCTCGATGTCATTGGGGGCGGTGTTCAAGCGGCGCTCACATGGGTGGCATCATGTCGCGCGGCAGGCCCAGGCTTTCGGCCATCTTGCCCATCTCTTCGCGCGACCGCGCCTCGGCCTTGGCCTGCGCATCCTTGATCGCAGCGAGGATCAGATCCTCGACCACTTCCTTCTCATCGGGGTTGAAGATCGAGGGGTCGATCTCCAGCGCGGTCAGCTCGCCCTTGGCCGTGGCCGTGGCCTTGACCAGCCCGGCCCCGGATTCGCCTGTCACCATGATGGCTTTCAGGTCTTCCTGAAGCTGGGCCATCTTGCCCTGCATGTCCTGTGCGGCTTTCATCATCTTGGCCATATCGGCCATGCCTCCCAATCCTTTCATCATCTTGTCAGCCTTTCTTCATGTGTCCTCAAAAGGGTCCCAATCCGCCTCGATACTGTCATCCTCGACAGGCGGCCGGGCCGTGGCGGGATCCTGTTCTGGTGCTGCGGGCCGCAGGGCGCGAACCTCGCGGATGCGCGCCTTGGGGAAATGCTGGAACACCGCCGCCACGACGGGGTTATCCAGTGCCGCCTCGGCCTTCTCGGCCTGATCGGCCCGGTGGCGTTCCGCCAGTGTGGGGCCTCCGCCCTGCGTGACAGATACGCCCCAGCGCGCCCCTGTCCAGCCTTGCAGCCGTGCGCCCAGACGTTGCGCCAGATCGGGCGCGGCATCGGATGTGGGTTCAAACTCGATCCGGCCGGGGCTGTAGCGCACCAGCCGCAGGCAGGTCTCGACCTCATAAAGCAGCGCCATGTCGCGCTTCTCGCGGATCAGCGCCACGACATCATCGAAACGCGCATACCCCGCCAGGGCCGGGGCGGCCCCGGCCAGCGCGACGGCCGCACCGCCCGCATTCGGTGCGCTGCGCGGACGATCCGGCCGGGCGCGCGCGTCAGCGCGCGCCCCCCCGGAAGATGGCGGGGAGGCAGGCGCGCGCGGGGATGGCGCCTGCGCGCCCGCCTCGCCCTGCCATTTGCGCAAGATCTCTTCCGGGCCCGGCAGATCGGCGACATGGGTCAGCCGGATGATCGCCATTTCCGCCGCCATCATGGTGTTGGGGGCCTGCGCCACCTCTTCCAGCGCCTTGAGCAGCATCTGCCAGGCGCGGGTCAGCACCCGCATCGGCAGAGCCTGCGCCATGGCGGTGCCGCGGTCGCGTTCCTCGGGGCTGAGCGTCGGGTCCTGGCCTGCATCGGGCGTGATCTGGGTCACGCTCAGCCAATGCGTGATCTCGGCCAGATCGCGCAGCACGGCCATCGGGTCAGCGCCATCGGCATATTGTGCGGCCAACTCGGTCAGCGCCGCGGCGGCGTCCCCGCGCATGACATGCTCGAACAGATCCAGCACCCGCCCGCGATCCGCCAGCCCCAGCATCGCGCGGACCTGATCGGCGGTGGTTTCCCCCGCGCCATGGCTGATCGCCTGATCCAGAAGCGACATGGCATCGCGCACCGACCCTTCGGCGGCCCGCGTTATCAGCGCCAGCGCATCCTCGGCGACCTGTCCGCCTTCGGCCTGCGCGATACGGCCCAGATGCGCGATCATCACCTCGGGCTCGACCCGGCGCAGATCGAAGCGCTGGCAGCGCGAGAGCACCGTGACGGGCACCTTGCGGATCTCGGTCGTGGCAAAGATGAATTTCACATGCGCGGGCGGCTCTTCCAGCGTTTTCAGAAGCGCGTTGAAGGCATTGTTTGACAACATATGCACTTCGTCGATGATATAGATCTTGTAACGCGCCGAGGCCGCCCGATACGCGACCGAGGCGATGATCTCGCGGATGTCATCGACGCCCGTGCGCGAGGCCGCGTCCATTTCCAGCACATCGACATGGCGGCCTTCGGAAATGGCCGTGCAATGTTCGCAGACACCGCAGGGTTCGGTCGTGGGCCCGCCCTGCCCGTCTGCGCCGATGCAGTTCAGCCCCTTGGCGATGATCCGCGCGGTCGTCGTCTTGCCCGTGCCGCGAATGCCCGTCATGACAAAGGCGTGGTGGATGCGGTCTGTCGCGAAAGCATTGCGCAGCGTGCGCACCATCGCATCCTGCCCGATCAGATCGGCAAAACTCTCGGGGCGGTATTTCCGCGCAAGGACCTGATAGGGGGTTTGCTGATCGCTCATGCGCGCATCCTAGCGTGGCCTGCGGGCGATGGGAAACGGGTTTTCGCCTGTGCGGGCGTGGTGCAGGGCGCAGGTGGGGTGTTTGAGTATTTTTGGCAAGATGAAGCCCATGGGGGTGTCACGGGATCAGACGCTCTGCGCGCAGAAAGCCGGTCAGCGCATCGGCATAGGCGCGGGGCTGTTCGACATGGGGCAGATGGCCCGCGCGACGGATCAGCGCGAATCGCGCGCCGTCAACCAGTTCGGTCGTTTCGCGCACCAGATCGGGCGGGGTTGATCCGTCGCGATCCCCCGCGATCCCGAGGGTGGGCAGGCGCAGCGCGGCGGTGCTGGTGTAGAAATCCGTCCCGGCAATGGCGGCGGCGCAGCCGGTCCAGCCCTCAAGGGGTGTGGCGGTGAACATGTTGCGCCAGAGCGCGATCTGCGGGGCGGCGCGGAAGCCAGGCGTAAACCAGCGCTCCATCGTTGGACCGCACAGCGCGGCCACCCCCTCGGCCTGTGCGGTGGCGATGCGGGTCTGCCAGATCTCGGCCGTGGCGATGCGGGCGGCGGTGTTCGACAGGACCATGGCGCGGATCAGGTCGGGGCGCTTGACCGCCAGCCCCTGCGCGACCATCCCCCCGATCGAGAGGCCGACAAACACGCAATCACGCAGGCCCAGATGGTCAAGCAGCGCCTCGGTATCGCGGACAAGCTGGCCCATGCTGTAGGGCGCGGGCGGTACATCCGACAGGCCGTGACCACGCCGGTCATAGCGGATCACGCGCAGCCCCTGCGGCAGATGCGGCAAAAGCGGGTCCCACATGCGCAGATCGGTCCCGAGGGAGTTGGACAGCACCAGCGGCAGCCCGTCATCCGGCCCGTCGCTGCGGTAATGCAGCCGGATATGGCCCAGATCAGCGACCTGCATCTGCGGCCCCATGCGTCAGCGCACGCGCAAATGTCGCGCGGTCCACATTCCCGCCCGAGGCGATGACGACAACGCGATCCCCTTTGATACGTTCGGGCTGGAACAGGGCGGCGGCGAGGGCCACGGCGCCACCAGGCTCCAGCACCAGTTTCAGATGATCAAATGCCAGCGCCATGGCCTGCAGCACCTGCGCATCGCTGACCACCAGCCCCGCCCCGCACAGGCGGCGCAGGATGGGCCAGGTCAGTTCACCCGGCGCAGGCGTCAGGATCGCGTCACACAGCCCGGTATGGCGCGTATTGGGCACGACCTGACCAGTGGCCAGCGCGCGCGCGACATCGTCAAAGCCCTCGGGCTCGACCGGGCGGACGCGCATCTGCGGCGCGCCCGCCTCGAGCGCCAGCGCGATGCCCGCACTCAGGCCCCCGCCGCCGCAGCAGACCAGCACCTCGGCGGGCGTATCGCCGAGATCCTCGGCTATCTCCAACCCGACACTGGCCTGCCCGGCAATCACCTCCGGATGGTCAAAGGGCGGGATCAGGACCAGCCCACGTTCAGCGGCGGTGATTGTGGCAATCGCGACGCGATCATCGCGCGCACGATCATAGGCCACGATCTCGGCCCCGAGCGCGCGGGTGCCCGTGATCTTGGCCGCCGGCGCATCAGCGGGCATCACGATGACGGCCTCCAGCCCCAGCGCGCGCGCCGCCCGCGCCACCCCCTGCGCGTGATTGCCCGAGGACATGGCCAGCACCCCGCGCGTGCCCGCAGGCAGCGCCGAAAGCGCCGCCCAGCCGCCCCGCGCCTTGAAGCTGCCGGTGTGCTGCAGGCATTCGGCCTTGACCAGCACCTGCCGCCCCGCAAGGACATCGAGCGCGGGCGCGCTCAGGATCGGGGTGCGCCGCACATGCCCCGCAATCCGCGCCTGCGCGGCCATGATACGCGCCTGATCCACGCTCACAGGCACATCCCCAGCCATTCCTGCACCAGCGCGCGCGCCTCAGGCTCATCCAGAAACGGGATATGCCCACGCCCGGGCACTTCGGCAAACAGCATGTCGGGGCGGCGGGCCTGCATCGCATCGGCCACAGCCGCGCTCAGCAGTCCGGAACGCGCGCCCCGGATCAGCGCCAGCGGCAGGCCCGCGCAGGCGTCGAACATCGGCCACAGATCGCCCGCGCCCCCGGCCATCGCGGCCTGGAACGCGTCGCGCAGGGCGGGGTCATAGCGCAGCTCAAGCCCCTGCTCGGTCTCGAGATACTGGCGCTGCGCCTCCTGCAGCCAGCGCCCCATGGGCACATCCTCGAACTCGGTGAAATTCCGCTCCATCGCGGCGGCGGCCTGGGCATGGCTGCGGGCCGCGGGCGCGCGCCCGATATAATCGCTGATCCGCGCCAACCCCTCGGCTTCGATCTGCGGGCCGACGTCATTCAGACACAGCCCGCGCAGCCGCTCATGCGCCACCACCGCCAGATACATCCCGATCAGCCCCCCGCGAGAGGTGCCCAGAAGTGCGACCTGATCGATCCCCAGATGGTCCAGCAATGCCAGCGCATCCGCCGCTTCCTGCGGCACGGTATAGGTCTCGGCCCCCGTCCATTGCGATTGCCCGCGCCCGCGATAATCGGGCCGGATCAGGCGCAGGGGGGGCAGATGCGGCGCAAGATAGTCGAAATCGCGCCCTGTCCGGGTCAGCCCCGGCAGGCACAGAAGCGGGCGGCCATGCCCTTCATCCGTATAGAACAGCTCGGCCCCGTCGGGCGCAGTGAAAAACGGCATGCACGCCTCTTTGGCAACTCACCTGACTGAATGCCACGGGGTCGGCCCGGACAAAAGCCCCCATGCTTCATCTTGCCAAAAATACTCAAATACTCCGACGGCGCATCAGCACCCCGCTCAGCGATTGAGCCGATCCAGCCGTGCCTGCACGCTCAGCCCATGCGCCTCGAGGCTTTCCGAGCGCGCAAGCTGCGCCGCCGCCGGGCCGATGGCGGCCAGCGCATCGGGGCTCATCCGCGCCAGTGTCGTGCGTTTCATGAAATCCAGCACCGACAGGCCCGAGGAAAACCGCGCCGAGCGCGCTGTGGGCAGCACATGGTTCGGGCCGCCGACATAATCGCCGATCGCCTCGGGCGTCCAATGGCCCAGGAACACGGCACCCGCATGGCGGATCTGCGCCAGCAGCGCGTCTGCGTCGGCCACGCACAGTTCCAGATGCTCGGGCGCGATCCGGTCCGACAGCGCCGCCGCCTCGGCCAGATCGCGGGTCACGATCACTGCGCCATGGTCGCGCCAGCTTGCGCCCGCGATGGCGCGGCGCTCCAATCTCTGCAACCGCGCCGTGACGGCATCGGCCACGGCCTGCCCGAATGCGGCATCCGGGGTGATCAGGATGGATTGCGCGCTCTCGTCATGCTCGGCCTGGCTCAGCAGGTCGAGCGCGATCCAGTCGGGATCGCTCTCGCCATCCGCGATCACCAGTATCTCGGACGGGCCCGCGATCATGTCGATGCCCACGCGGCCAAAGACCCGCCGCTTGGCCGCCGCGACATAGGCATTGCCGGGGCCGGTGATCTTGTCCACTGGCGCGATGCTCTCGGTACCGTAAGCCAGCGCGGCAATCGCCTGCGCACCGCCCACGCGATAGACCGTGTCCACGCCTGCAAGCTGCGCGGCCAGCAGCACAAGCGGATTGACCACACCGCCCGGTGTCGGGCAGGCGATCACCAGCCGCTCGACCCCCGCCACCTGTGCCGGGATCGCATTCATCAGGACCGAGGACGGATAGCTTGCCAGCCCCCCCGGCACATAAAGACCCGCAGCCGCGACCGGCCCCCAGCGCCAGCCCAGTTCCGCGCCGCTCTCATCGGTCCAGCGCGCATCCTCGGGGCGCTGGCGGGCGTGATAGGCGCGGATGCGCGCCGCGGCCAGTTCCAGCGCGTCGCGCTCGGCCTGGGGCACCCGCGCGCAGTGCTCGGCAATCTCGTCCTGGGTAAAGGCCAGCGTGTCGGGGGTCAGGTCCAGCTTGTCGAACCGCGCGGTCAGCTCGATCAGTGCCGCATCACCGCGCGCGCGCAGATCCGCGATGATCGCCGCGACCGTGTCATCGACATCGACCGCTTCTTCGCGCTTGGCGCCCAGCAGGGCGGAAAACCCGGCCTCGAACCCCGGCTCGCGCGTGTCCAGAAAGACTGCCATTCACTCCTCCAGCGGGTGGTTGGGCGCGCGGCGCGAGGGGGCGCGATAGGGCCGCGTGACATCGCGCAGACTGACCTCCAGGCACTCGATCGCCAGCCGGATCGCACCATCACCGGCCAGTGTCAGCGTCAGATGCCCGCTGACCGGATCTTCCTCATCCGGCGTGAACTCCAGCGCCAGCAGCGACAGCACCAGATCGGGGTCGGCCCGGTCGATCCCGGTCGAGGCGACGCCGCGCACATCCTCGATCACCAGCAGCGATTGCACACGCTCGGGGTCGTCCGCGCGCGCCTCTTCCCAGCGGAAGCGGTTGAGCAGCATCGCAAAGCGGCGCGCGCGGGCGTCATGGCGCATCTCGGTCGCGGGAAAGACAGCATCCTGCACCAGCGCCGAGAGAATCTTCAGATCATCGCCATCCTGCGCCAGCAGGCGCAGGGGCCGCTCGGCACCATCCTCAAACCGTGCATCACTCATGCGTTTCCGCCCTTTTTCCGCTGGCCCTGCTCATGCGCTGACCCGCTCGATCCTTGCCCCGCAGGCGCCCAGCTTGTCCTCGACATGTTCATAGCCCCGATCCAGATGGTAAACGCGGCTGACCACGGTTTCCCCTTCGGCCGCCAGTGCTGCCAGGATCAGCGAGACCGAGGCGCGCAGATCGGTCGCCATGACCGGCGCGCCGCGCAACCGTTCGACCCCGGTGACCTGCGCCGTGCCGCCATGCACATCGATCTGCGCACCCATCCGCATCAGTTCCGGCGCATGCATGAAGCGGTTCTCGAAGATATGTTCCTCCAGCACCGACACGCCATCCGCGCCGCACATCGCGGCCATGAACTGCGCCTGCAGATCGGTGGGAAAGCCCGGAAAGGGTTCGGTCGCGACATTGACGGGGCGCAGCCGGTCCAGCTTGCGCGTTACCCGCAGCCCGCGCGGCGTTTCCTCCACCTCGACCCCGGCCTCTGCCAGTTTGTCCACAAAGGCCTGCACCAGATCCAGCCGCCCGCCCAGACACTCGACCGAGCCCCCGGCAATGGCAGGGGCCAGCATGTAGGTGCCCAGCTCAATCCGGTCAGTGACCACCTGATGCGTCGCGCCCCCCAGCCGGTCCACACCCTGAATGGTGATGGTGGATGTGCCCTCACCCTCGATCTGCGCACCCATCGCCCGCAGGCAGCGGGCCAGATCGACGATTTCAGGTTCGCGCGCGGCGTTTTCCAGCACAGTCGTGCCCTTGGCCAGTGTCGCGGCCATAAGCGCGTTTTCCGTGGCCCCGACCGACACGATGGGAAAGGCAAACCGCGCCCCTTTCAATCCGCCGGGCGCTTTTGCATGCACATAGCCGTCGCGCAGGGTCAGTTCCGCCCCCATCGCTTCCAGCGCGCGCAGATGCAGGTCCACGGGGCGCGCACCGATGGCACAGCCCCCGGGCAGCGACACGACCGCATGACCGTCCCGTGCCAGCATCGGCCCCAGCACAAGGATCGAGGCGCGCATCTTGCGCACGATGTCATAATCCGCCCGGTGCGAGGTCAGCCCATGGCTTGACAGCGCCAGCACCTTGCCATCCTGCAGGCTGGCCACTTCCGCACCCAGCGAGCCCAGCAATTCCGACATGGTGCGGATATCCGACAGGCGCGGCGCATTGGTCAGTGTCAGCGGCGCATCGCTGAGCAATGTGGCGGGCATGAGGGCCAGACAGGCATTCTTGGCCCCCGCGATCGGAATCACCCCATTCAGCGGGCCATTCCCCGAAACGACAATCGAATCCATCTGCTCAGCCTCTCATTCGCCGGTCTTGGGCGGCGTGTCATTATCACTGCCCTTGCGGGCGCGCGCCTGTGCCTTGCGTCGGGCGATATTCGCTTTCAGCGCAGCTTTCAACCGTGCGGCGCGCGCCTCTGCTGCGGCCTTGCGTTGCGCATCGCTGGGGGCGTTCTGCCTGTTCATGGACCTGTCCTAGCGCAAGTTCGAAAATCCGTCCAGATCGGGGTTGCGCGGCCCGTGATTTCGGACTACTCACCCACTCGGCGCGCTGCTGTAGCTCAGGGGCAGAGCACTCCCTTGGTAAGGGAGAGGTCGAGAGTTCAAATCTCTCCAGCAGCACCATTTTTCATCCCACATGACGTTTTCGGCGCTTCAACCGGCCCCGGGTCACGCGCGATTGAATCGCGCCGCCCCGGACGAGTCCCGCGCTCACGTCCATGCGACGCGCGATGAAGCCCGCTTCAGACGCAAAACGCCCCGCCAATGGCGGGGCGCTTGCAGTGTCGCGGTGCCCGCAAGGGCACCGCCACGAGACAGGCCAGGGCCTGCCTCAGCTGTTCATCTTGGCGACTTCGGCCGCGAAATCCTCTTCGGCCTTCTCGATGCCTTCGCCCACACCCATGCGGATGAAGCCCGTCACCTCGACACCGGCCTCGCTGGCCACTTCGGCCACGGTCTTGTCGGGGTCCATGACGAATTTCTGGCCCAGAAGCGTCACTTCCTCGAAGAATTTCTTCATGCGCCCGGCGATCATCTTCTCGATCACCGCCTCGGGCTTGCCGGATTCGCGCGCCTGCTCGCTCAGCACATGCTTTTCACGCTCGACCAGCGCCGGGTCCAGATCGGCCTCGGACAGCGAGGCCGGGTTGGTTGCCGCAATATGCATTGCAAGCTGCTTGCCGATCCCGGTATCCGCGCCTTTCAGCGCGACCAGCACACCGATCTTGCCCATGCCCTCGGTCGCCGCGTTATGCACATAGGCCGCGACGGCATCGCCCTCGACCACCGCCATGCGGCGCAGGGTCATGTTCTCGCCGATCTTGGCGATGGCATCGGTCAGCACGGTGTCAACCGGCTTGCCACCCAGATCCGCCGTTTTCAGCGCGTCCAGGCTGTCCACCTCCAGCGCGGCGGTCGTGATCTGTGCGACCATGCCCTGAAACTCGGCATTCTTGGCCACGAAATCGGTTTCCGAGTTGATCTCGACGGCAACGCCACGCCCGTCGCGCACGGCCAGCCCGACCAGCCCCTCGGCCGCCACGCGGTCCGATTTCTTGGCGGCCTTGGCCAGACCCTTGGTGCGCAGCCAGTCCTGTGCGGCGTCCATGTCGCCGCCCGTTTCGCTCAGCGCCTTTTTCGCATCCATCATGCCTGCGCCCGTGGTGTCGCGCAGTTCCTTCACCATTGCAGCGGTGATAGCCATCTCTCTCGTCTCCTGCAAAACTGTGGTGCCGACAGGGCCGCGTCCTGCGCCGCCCTGTCCTTGCTGCCCTTGGGGCGGCGCTCAGCTCTCGGCGGTTTCAACACCCGCTTCGGTCAGAACTTCCTCGACCGGGGTTTCTTCCAGCGCGCCGACATCGATCCCGGCAGCACCCATCTGTGCGCTCATCCCGTCAAGCGCCGCGCGCGAAGCCAGATCACAATAAAGCGCAATGGCGCGGGCCGCGTCATCATTGCCGGGGATGATGTAATCCACACCCTCGGGCGGGCAATTCGTGTCAACCACGGCGATCACCGGAATGCCCAGCTTCTTCGCCTCGGCGATGGCCAGATCTTCCTTGTTCACGTCGATCACGAACAGCAGGCTGGGCAGACCGCCCATCTCGCGGATGCCGCCAAGGCTGGCCTGCAGCTTGGCCTGCTCGCGCTCCATGCCCAGACGCTCTTTCTTGGTCAGACCCTCGGCGCCGCCCTCGAGCTGCTCGTCAATGGCCTTCAGCCGCTGGATCGATTGCGACACGGTTTTCCAGTTGGTCAGCGTGCCACCCAGCCAGCGGTGGTTCATGTAGTATTGCGCGGATTTCTCGGCCGCATCGGCAATCGCCTTGGAGGCCTGCCGCTTGGTGCCCACGAACAGGATCGAGCCGCCCTTGGCGACCGTTTCGCGCACGACATTCAGCGCCGCGTCCAGCAGGGGCACGGTCTGCGTCAGGTCGATGATGTGGATGCCGTTGCGCTCGCCGTAGATATACGGGCCCATGCGGGGGTTCCAGCGCTGGGTCTGGTGGCCGAAGTGAACACCAGCTTCCAGAAGCTGGCGCAGCGAAAATTCAGGAAGCGCCATATCGTTTTCCTTTCCGGTTTGCGCCTTGGCAGAGGTTCTGAAGACCTGATGGCCTCAACCGGTGGACGCGCGGGGGATGTCTGTCCCGCAAGCCCGCCTCTGCCTGTGAAGTGGCGCCCCCTTAGCGGCTATCCCCCCCCGGCGCAAGCCCTGTTTGCGCCCGCCCCGAATGTGGCCCGCGCGCGCGTCGCCTGTGCGGCGCGCAAGGGTGGGTGGGTGGGCGTGCCGGACAGGCGGCGCGCGCGCGGGCACAGCATCACAGCCCCTCACGCACCGCAATCTCCAGCCGTTGCGCCAGTTCCGCCAATGCACCGCGCACCGATGCCCAATCCGCGCCGCGCGACGCGAACAGCGTCGCCTGCGAGGCATGGACAGGCGCATCGGCGAGGATTTTCAGATGATTATCCTCCAGCGTCGCCCCGGTCGAGGTGATGTCGGCAATCGCTTCCGCCGTGCCGTTCTTCACCGTCCCCTCGGTCGCGCCCTGACTGTCCACAAGCTGATAATCCGC
>PWWF01000035.1 GCA_003561595.1 Paracoccaceae bacterium
GGAGGGCGAGGATCTGAGCGTGCTCATCCGCCCGTTCAGATCCTCGCCCTCCCGCCAGGGCGGCAATGCGAAGGCCTCGAAGCGACGCACCAGCTGATCATCGGTGCGCAGCGCGTTGCGGGCCTGTGCGGTGCCGACGCAAACCAGCGGGATGCGCAGCTCGTTGCCCAGAAAGCGCAGCATGTTCAGGAATCGCGCCTGTTCGCGGATCGTGCCCGCCTGCAGGCTGTGGATCTCGTCAATCACCAGCATCCCCGGGCGCAATTCGGCGAGCAGTCGCAAGGCCAGACTCTCAAGTACAGATAGTGTCGCCCGCGGCGGCTCGGGGGCTCCGATCGCCGCCAGGATCCGGCGGTAGAAGCGCGACTCGTCGGGCCCCGAGACCATCTGCACCGCAACGACCGGCATATGCAGCCGTCCACTGGCTTCGTCGAAGCTCGACGCGTGATCGCGGGTGAACTTCTCGATGATCATCGTCTTGCCCATGCCGCTGTCACCGACAATGAGCAGGTTCGGCATGCGGGCGCGCTCGGGAAACGACATCAGCGTTTCCAGCTTCTCCAAGGCGGCCTCAGCCCTGGGATAGGAGATCCAGCGGTCGGCGCGAATCCTATGAATGCGCTCCTCGGCGCTGAGCGCGGCGATCTTGCCGGCCCCCGGATAGAGATGCGGGAACTCAGTCATCGTCGTACCATTCCTCGACCTTGAAGCCGGGATGGCTGAGGAACGGGCTCCCCTCCCCTTCCGGCGCAGGCAGGGCATCTCGCGCGGCGGCATCCGGTGTCACATCGATCATCGGCAGAGGGGCCAGATGCGCCCGCCGAGCCTGATGGCGCCGTATCGCCTTTGTCTGCCGTACCGCGGTGTCGACGAGGTCGCGCTGCGCCTCGATCATCCTGAAAATCAACTCCTCGTCCACAGAATGACGTCCAGCCTCGCGCAGGGCCCGCCGCGCCGCGCGGTGCTCCCAGAGCGTGATCGCAGGCCGTGTCAGATCAGCAGGTCGGGCTTCGATGATCCCACTCTCTGTCAGCACGAAGATGCGCGAGAGATCGCGCGGATCGTATTTGAGCGTGAACTTGCGGCTTTCCCGGCCCATCAGCCAACGCAACTCGTCCGCCCAGTAGCGGATGTGGAAGAGATGCAGGCCGTCGCGCTGCAAAACCCGCTGCTCAGACGGCAGAAAATCGACCAAGAACTGGCGCAGATCGGCGGGTATACGGAGTCTGACTTTGTCCACCCGTGTTGCCCAGGCCGCCGAGGGCGTGATTTCCAACGCGCTATGCACCCGCGCGTGGTAGGAGCCGGTGATTTCCAGCGCCAGCCAGGTTTCCAGCTCGCGCAAGGTCATCACCGCCTCGGCTTCGGCATCGAGATCGCCGCGCTCGAAGATGTTCGAGAAATGCGAGCCCGGCAGCAGGTGAATCGCGCCCATCATCGTGCCGATCAGCCGCTCGATATGCCCGCCATAGCGCGGCGTGCCGGGCGGACGGTACTGCAGGTCGATCTGGTATTCGGAACAGGCAAGCTGAAAAGCCCGGGCATGGAACTCCGCGCCATTGTCCACATAAATCGCGGTCGGGATGCCCCGCGTTGGCCAATCCGTGCTGATTCCACGCGCGGTGAGCCAATGCGATTTGTCCATCACCGTATGGGTCAGACACAGTGCGACGGCCAGTAGCGATGGCGGTTCCAGAGACAGGTAAAACCCCAGAACCATGCGGGTATTCACGTCGATCGCGACCGTCAGCGTTGGCCTGCCGAGCGGACGTCGTGTCACCGGATCTACCACTGTCACGTCAGCCTTGGTGTGGTCGATCTGGACGATATCCAGCGGATCGTTGGCGACCAGCCCCCCAGGCGTGGCCAGATAGCGCCGGTCGGCCTTGTCCTTGCCCTCTCGCCGGGCCATCAGCTTAGCCTGGTCATGTTGCTCCAGCCAGCGCCCCAGACGACGGATCGAGGGCGGTGCCAGCCCTTGAGCCCGACAATCGGCGGCGACCTCCCGCCAGAACCGCGTTCTGGTAGGTTTGCGGCGGGTGGCATAAAACCCCTTGAAATGGCGGGACACGATCGCTTCCACCGCCGGGTCCAGCGGCTGCATGCCAGGTTTGGGGCCCCGGGTGTCCGGCAGAAGTGCACTGGTCCGCCCGTCCTCGCGGAACTGCTTCACCAGACGAAAAAGCGTGGATCGGCTGACATTTAGCTGACGTATGGCCCAGTCGACATTGCCCTGAGTCAGCTGGCCCGGCAGCTCCGCGAGCACCCTGGCGCGAAACTCCGCCTCTTCCCAATCCTTGTCAGCCGGAAAATTATCGGACATAACTTACTCAGTGCATGGATGCCGGATAGTCTCACCAATGGTGATTCAAATCAGCGTCCAGTCTCACATACCTTGAATCGGTTTCAGAAATGCGACACAGGCAAGCTATTGAAAACACATGGAACGCAGCCTCAAGAACTCCGACAGACCGACATTTTCGAGGGGAACAATGTCGCCGGAGCACGAGAAATCAATCTCAGGGTCCATGGACACGACAAAGCGAACTCAGGTCGACGAGAGCGCGCAAGAAAAAAGCGCGGGGATTGCCCTGCCCGCGCATGTTAAGGGCACGGAGGCACCTGCAAAGATCCCGCTTCAAGCCGCAAATCACTTGCAAGACCCGCTAACCGGTTCAGCGGATCAAATCTACATCATAAGCCATTACGCGGGTATCAGACGTGATGAGTCTCAATCCCTCGCAACGTGCTTGCGCAATCAGCATCCGGTCAAACGGGTCGGCATGATGGGATGGCAGGCGCGCGGCCTGTTCCGCATGCGCCCAGGAAATGGGCAAAGGTCTACACCCCGCGTCAGCGGCAATGTTGAAAATCTCTTCTGGAACGTCAAGCTTGCCAATCGCCCGCTTGATCCCAATCTCCCATACACTGGCGGCAGAAAGGTACAATTCGCCCGTATCGATCGCTTCCAGCTGTGTCGGCGAAAGGCGCGGATCGTCCAGCACCGCCCAAAGCAAAATATGCGTATCCAACAAAACCCGCACTTAACTGTCCTGGCGTTTCAGGAACAATTCCGCAACTTCCTTATCGCCTGCAGAAATATCATCGGGCAATGTGAATGCCGCCTTCATCGCGCCACGCAATGGGTGCCCAACAGGACGATCGGCCGCGATGAGCCGCGCTACAGGGCGACCGTAACGTGTCAATTCTATAGCCTCACCGGCCTCGGCACGGCGGATCAATTCAGCGAATTGAGCTTTCGCCTCGGCGATTGCGATTTGCATGACACCCTCTATTGTTGACCCAAATGTAGATCATAATTGAGGAGGAGTCCAGTATGGCAATCGACCTTCCCGCTCATGTTGCGGGCTCTGGTGCGCTGGATCAGCTGGTGAATACCGCCCGCGATTATGCCCGCGCGGCGGCGTCCGACAACACGCGATCCGCCTATGCCAGGGACTGGGCGCATTTCGCGCGCTGGTGCCGGATGCGCGGGGGCGCGGACCCCCTGCCCCCC
>PWWF01000228.1 GCA_003561595.1 Paracoccaceae bacterium
CACCATGGTCAGGTCAGGCTTCTTGTAGAGGATCGTCGACAGGATCAGCGCCGCGACTGCACCGCCCGAGGCTGCCGTGTTGGTGTTGGCGAAGATACGGCTGACATCGGCCACGTCCGAGACAGGGCCCATGGCCAGCTGCGAGCCGCCGTTGAAGCCGAACCAGCCCAGCCACAGGATGAACATACCCAGCGTTGCCAGCGGCAGGTTCGAACCGGGCATGACGGTCACTTTGCCATCTGCGCCATACTTGCCATAGCGTGCACCGATCACGATCACACCGGCCAGTGCTGCGAAACCACCTGCGGCATGCACGATGGACGAGCCTGCGAAATCCGAGAAGCCCATCTCGTCGAGGAAGCCCTCACCCCAGCTCCAGGACGCCTGGATCGGGTAGATGATGCCGGTCAGGATGACGACAAAGATCAGGAACGGGAACAGTTTGACCCGTTCTGCCACGGCACCCGACACGATCGAGGCGGTCGCAGCACAGAACATCAGCTGGAAGATGAAATCAGACCCTATAGAGGCATATTCCACATCATCCAGCTCATCAAATGGCACGCCAACCGGTTCCAGAACCGTGGGCGCGATCCCGCCCAGCCAGCCTTCGATCACCCAATCGCCCAGCGGGTACATCAGATTGAAGCCGACGATGAAATAGGCAATCCCGGCCAGCGAGAACAGCGCCACGTTCTTGGTGGCCTGCATCGTCGCGTTCTTGGACCGCACCAGCCCCGTTTCCAGCATGCAGAACCCGGCGGCCATGAAGAACACCAGAAACCCGCCGATCAGGAACAAAAGCGAGTTGAAGATGAACACCATCTCGGCATTCATCGTGGCCATCGCCTCAAGCGAGTCGACCGCCTCGTCCTGGGCAAACCCCATCGCTGGCAATGCGATGCCAAGCGCTGCAAGGGGGAGTATCTTTTTCAGTTGCATCTGTTCATGTCCTCTCTGTGTTGTCCCGGCCTGCGCTCTCAGAGCGCGTCATCCCCAGTTTCCCCTGTGCGCACGCGCGTGGCGGCTGCCAGGTCGAGCACGAAGACCTTGCCATCGCCGATCTTGTCGGTGCGCGCGGTCTTCTGCAGCGTGTCCACCACCTGGTCGGCCATGGCATCGTTCACCGCGATTTCCAGCTTCAGCTTGGGCACGAAATTGACGGCATATTCGGCACCGCGATAAATCTCGGTATGTCCCGACTGCGCGCCGAAGCCCTTGATCTCGGTTACCATCATCCCGCGCACGCCGATTGCCGTCAGCGCTTCGCGGACCTCTTCAAGTTTGAACGGTTTGATCGCCGCTATGATGTATTTCACCTGTTTTCCCCTTCCTTCTCGAACGCGTGTCCATTGGTCTGCACGGGGGTCATCAAGGGGCCGAGGCGGCCCGAGTCACAACGATTTGGCGCCGCCTCGCGGCAGCGCGGCATGAAAATGGAAATTATTGTGCAATCTTTTTAATCACTGCCCATTTATTGGGCGCCGTCGAGATCGTGCCGTGAAGTCACAAAGCCTCTATTCGAGTCAAAGACGGTGGCTTTCCGGCAGCGGGAATGGCAAAAGAAGGCCATGCAGGCAGCATCCCGCCGCACGCAGGCAGGCAGGCACAGAACAACACCATGCGGGACGTATTGAAGGCTGAGCACGAATGAAGGGCTTCAGGGGTAGTCGCGGGCTGGTCGCGGACAAACGCAACGTGAAACCAGCCAGCAAAGGCGCAGGCAAAAGCCGTCGCAAGGCCCCGGCCAAGGCGACGCCGCGCAAGGCGGCCCGCCGCAAGGCCCCAAGCGGCAACATCTTCGTGCGGATGATTTCCGGCACCTTCCGCCTGATCTGGCGCATTGTCTGGGGCGTGACATGGCGCATGGGCGCAACCGTGGCGATGCTTCTCTTCGTTGCGACGGCCTATTTCTACGTTACGCTGCCCCCCTTCAACGAATTGCTGGATGCGCGCGCGCGCGGGTCGGTCACGATGATGGACCAGGACGACAATGTGTTCGCCTGGCGCGGCGAGACCTTTGGCGGGGTCATCACGGCAGACACAGTATCGCCCCATCTGCGCAACGCCATCATCGCGACCGAGGACCGGCGCTTTTACAGCCATTTCGGGGTCAGCCCGCGCGGGATCATGGGCGCGATCCGGTCGAACATCCAGGCCGGGCGCTCGGCCTTTTCCGGTGCGGGCGGGTCCACCATCACCCAGCAGGTGGCCAAGCTGCTATGCCTTGGCGTGCCCTATGATTCCTCGGAATGGGAGTCCGAGGCCGCCTATGAGGCCGATTGCCGGCGCGGCACTGTCTGGCGCAAAATCCGCGAGTTGCCCTATGCCTTTGCGCTGGAAGCTGCGTTTTCCAAGGATGAGATCCTGACCATCTACATGAACCGCGCCTTTCTGGGCGCGGGCGCGCGCGGGTTCGAGGCCGCTGCCCAGCGCTATTTCGCCCGCTCCGCGACCGAGGTTGGCCCCGCGGAATCGGCGATGCTGGCGGGGCTTCTGGTCGCGCCTTCGGCCTTTGCGCCGACGCGAAACCTTGAACGCGCGCAAGCACGGGCGAATGTCGTGATCAGCCTGATGGCCGATCAGGGCTATCTGACCGAGTATGAGGTGATCGAGGCGCGGTCCTATCCCGCCACGCTGTCGCAACAGGCCGAAGCGCAGCGCGGGATTCACTTCGCTGACTGGCTGATGCAATCCGGCCCCAGCTATCTGACGCGCGACACGACCGAAGATGTGATGATGCGCACCACATTCGACCCGCGCATCCAGACCGCGATCGAGGATGCCGTTGACGACGTATTCGAAAACCGCGTGCGCGAAGGATCGGAAGCTGAGGTGGCTGTAGTGGTCATGTCGGCGGATGGGGCCGTGCGCGGCATGCTGGGCGGGCGCACGGCCTCTGTCGGCGGGTTCAACCGCGCGACACAGGCGATGCGGCAGACCGGGTCATCCTTCAAGCCGTTCCTGTATGCCGCGGCGCTGGAGAACGGGTTCGATCCCTTCGATATTGTCGAGGATGCGCCGCTCACGATCAATATTCCGGGCTCTGGGCCGTGGTCGCCGCGCAATTACGACAATCAGTTCCACGGCTTCGTCACCCTGACCGAGGCGCTGGCGCGCTCGCTCAACACGCCCGCCGTGCGCGTGTCCGAAGCGATGGGGCGCGATCAGGTGCGGCGCGTGGCCAATGAGTTCGGGATACGCAGCGAACTTGCCGAAGGTCCGGCGCTGGCGCTTGGCGCGTCCGAATCCAGCCTGCTGGAAATGACCGCCGCCTATGCGGGCATCCTGAATGGCGGCTCTGCCGTGCGCCCGTATGGCATTCAGGAACTGACACTGCTGGGCCAGACCGAGCCGCTATTCGGCGCATCAACCGGGATCGGGGATCGCGTGATTTCCGAGAACTCGGCGCAGGTGCTGACATGGATGATGACCCGCGTCATCAGCGAGGGCACGGGCGGGCGCGCGCGGCTGGATGGCTGGCAGGTGGCGGGCAAGACCGGCACGACCCAAGCCTCGCGCGATGCATGGTTCATCGGCTACACAGCGGACCATGTGACCGGTGTCTGGATGGGCTATGACGACAATTCCCCCTTGCGCGGTGTGACCGGGGGCGGGTTGCCCGCCGAGATCTGGCGCGAAACGATGACGCGCGTGGTCAGCGGCATGGAGCCACGCCCACTGCCGATGATCGAGCCGCAGCGCCCTGATCTGGAACCGCCCCGCTCGACCCCGCAACCCGACACGCGCGGGCCTGCACCGCAAGCCTCTGGTGGCGGCAGCGGGATCGAGGATACGATTCGCGGTGTGCTGGGGTCGATCTTCGGCCAGAACTGAGCGCGCGGCACCGGCCAAACCTGGTTGGCGCACCACATTCAGGTATTGGTTTCCGGCATAGGTCTGCCAGAGCGGGTATAAGGCTCTAGATCCCGGCCATTTCCGCAATCGCCACGCGCGCGCTGTCCACAAGCGCAACATAGCTGGACAATACAGGCTCAAACGCGGGGACCAGACCGGCAATTTCCGGCGCGGCGAGGTAGATCGCCGTCAGGATCAGCGCCAGCGCAATCGGGATCAGCATGCCCCCAACAAAGCTGCGCCTGCGCGTGGCCTGGGTCGCGGGCAGGTCCGTGTCGGGCGTTCCGGATTTGCGTGCCGCGCCCACAGGTTCCAGCGTTTCGCTGATATCGTCGATATCGGGCAGGTCGGGATGGGCGGGCGCAGGCTCTCGCCGGTCATGCGCTGGGATTTCCTCGGGCAGCGGGTCCTCGGCGCGGTCGTCGTCGGACCGTGGCCAGGGGGCTTCATCCAGCAAGCCAAGCTCGGGCTGGCTTTCCAGATGCTCGGCCTCGCGCGCGCGTTGCTCGGCCTCATAGGCGGCCTCATCGCGCAGAACGCTCAGAACCTCTTCATCCACCGGTTTGGGGGCAGGTTCTGCGGCGTGCGGCGCAGCGTCGCTTGCGGGCGCGGGTTGCTCTGGCGCGGGATCAGGCTGCGCGGCATTCTCTGCCGCCGGGGCCTGCGCTGACCGGGTCGCTGTGCCCGGTGCGTCCTGAAACCAGACATGCCCGCAGGCCGAACACTGGACCTCGCGCCCCTCGGCCGGCAGCAGGGCTGCGTCGATCTCGTATTGTGTTCCGCAATTCGGGCAGGTCAGTCGCATATGACACACTTCGCACCAGCATGAGGGGCATTGGCCCCGACCATCTTATGATGTAGCAATCAGACGCGAAAACGCAAATTCTATTGTGTCAGGGCAGATGCGCGTGGGACAGATGGCATCGCGACATCACAAAAGTTGCAAATCGGCAACAGACGGGCGGGCCCATCCGGTGCCGCGCGGTGCCGCATGATCGCGTTTGAAGATGTCAGCCATGATTACGGCGGGGGGCGGCTGTTCGGCGATGTCAGCATAAAGCTGGAACAGGGCAGCTTTCACTTTCTCACCGGGCCATCGGGGGCAGGCAAAAGCACCTTTTTGAAACTCTGCTATGGCGAACTGACCCCGAGCGCGGGCAAGGTTCTTGTCATGAACAAGGATCTGCAGGGCCTCTCGCGCAATGACCTGGCCGGAATGCGCCAGCGGATCGGGGTTGTGCATCAGGATTGCCAGTTTCTGGACCATCTGAGCGTTGAACAGAATGTCGCGCTGCCCCTGTCGGCGACAGGGCGTTCGGTGCCTGACAGCGATGTGGCCGACCTGCTGTCATGGGTAGGGCTGGCCAGCCATGCCGAGGCGCTGCCCCCCACGCTGTCAGGCGGCGAGCGCCAGCGCGCGGCGCTGGCGCGTGCGGTCATCTCTGCGCCCAACATGCTGCTGGCGGATGAACCCACCGGCAATCTGGACTGGGACATGTCGCAGCGCCTGATGTCGCTGATGATAGAGCTGAACCGCATGGGCACGGCGATCCTGATCGCGACGCATGACCTGCAACTGATCCGCTTTGCCAAAAGCCAGATCAACGCGCGCGTGCTGCGCATTGCCCGGCGCAAGCTGCAGGTCGCGGGGGCCGATCTGTGAGCGCGGGGGCATCGATCTCGCGGCTGGTGGTGCCGCGCCGGGGGCAATCGGTCTGGCTGATCGTGCTGAGCGCGGGGGCCATGGCCTTTCTGGCGGTATTCGCGCTGGCGCTGGCGGTCAGCGCCGCGCAGCTTGCCCAGACCTGGAGCGCGGCGCTCAGCCAGACGGCCACGGTCCGCCTGTCTGCCCCGCCCGAGGAGATCGACGAACAGACCGCCATCGTGCTGGAGGTGCTGCGCACCACACCCGGGATCGCATCGGCAGAACAGATCGCACCCGAAGAGCAGGCCGAACTGCTGGAGGCCTGGCTTGGCCCCGATCTGCCGCTGGATGCATTGCCCCTGCCCCGCCTGATCGAAGTGACGGAAACGCCCGAGGGGCCTGACCGGCAGGGCCTGCGCCTGCGCCTGTCGGCCGAGGCGCCGGGGGCCGTATTCGACGACCACACCCGCTGGCGCCGCCCGCTGGCCGAGGCTGCGGGGCGTTTGCGCGCGGTTGCGCTGGTGTCGCTGGTGCTGATCGGCGGGGTGACCAGCGCGATCATCGCGCTGGCGGCAAGTGCGGCGCTGGCGTCAAACGGGCAGGTGATCCGGGTGCTGCGGCTGGTGGGCGCGCGGGACCGCTTCATCGCGCGCGCCTTTGTCCGCCAGATCAGCCTGCGCGCCGGGCTGGGCGCGCTGGTGGGCACGGCACTGGCGCTGGGTGCCCTCGCCGCGATCCCGCAGGCGGGGGGTGATGTGCATTTGCTGTCGGGCTTCGGCTTTTCGGGCGCGGGCTGGGCGCTTCCTGCCCTCATCCCGCCGCTGGCAATGATCCTGGCCTGGCTGGCCAGCATGACGACGGCCTTTCAGGTCCTGCGAGGAGTGACATGATGCGCAACCCGGCTCAGTTGATCCGTTCGATCATCTTCATCGTGCAGATGTATCTGGCCATGCTGGTGCTGGCGATCGTGTTCACCCCCTTTGCGATTTTCCGGCGCGACATGGCGCTTCTCGCCTGTCACAGCTATTGCCGCTATGTGCGTTGGTCGGCGGCGTGGATGGTGGGCCTGCGCTCGGAAGTGCGCGGCACAGTCCCGGATGGTCCTGTGCTGATCGCGGCCAAGCATCAGTGCTTTTTCGACATACTGCTCATTTTCGGCGCCCTGCCGCGACCGCGGTTCATCATGAAGAAACAGTTGAAATACGCCCCGATTCTGGGCTGGTACGCCTTGCAGGTGGGTTGTGTGCCGGTGGACCGGGGCAAGCGCGGTCAGGCGATCCGCCAGATGGTCGAGGGGGTGCGCAACAGCCCCGCCGGGCCGGGGCAGTTGATCATCTATCCGCAGGGCACCCGCGTCGCGCCGGGCGCGCATCTGCCCTATAAGGTCGGCACTGCCGTGCTGTATGAACAGCTTGCGCAGGATTGCGTGCCCGTGGCCACGAATGTCGGCGTGTTCTGGCCGCGCCACGGGCTGATGCGCAAGCCGGGGCTGGCGGTTGTCGAATTCCTGCCCGCGATCCCCGCAGGCAAACCGGCGCGCGCCTTTCTGACCGAGTTGGAAGAGGTGATCGAGACACGCTCGGACGCACTGATGGCGGAGGCGGGCTTTGAAAGGGACAAGACATGACCGACATCACGACTGTCGCCGATCTGGAAGCTCTTTATGACGCCCCTTCGGCCCCGAGCCTGACCAAGGTTGCCCCGGTGCTGACCCCAACCTATCGCCGATGGATCGAGGCCTCGCGCTTCTGCATCCTCTCGACCGTGGGCATCCGAGGCGTCGATGCCAGCCCGCGCGGCGATGATGGCCCGGTGGTGCGCGTCGTGGATGCGCAGACATTGCAGATGCCCGACTGGCGCGGCAACAACCGGCTGGATTCATTGCGCAATATCGTGACGGATGGGCGCGCGTCGCTGATGTTTCTTGTGCCCGGCTCGAAAAACGTCGTGCGCATCAACGGGCGCGCCAGCCTGTCGGCGGATGACACGCTCTGCGCCGGGTTCGCGCGCAAGGGCATAGCGCCGCGCACGGTCATCACCTTCACAATTGCCGAGGTCTATGTGCAATGCGCCCGCGCCCTGCTGCGCGCGCGCCTGTGGTCAGGAGAGGACGAAAGCACGGATCTGCCCAGTGTGGGCGATATACTGGCCGATGTCTCAAAAGGGGGCGTGGACGCGGGGGCCTATGACGCCGATTGGCAGACGCGCGGCATGCGCACGCTGTGGTAGCGGGCGCCTCAGCCAGCGCGGCAGGCCGCCGTGGCGCGATCAGCCGCCGCCGCGATATCGCTGCGCTGCGCGCGTAGACTGGCCAGCCGCGCCTGTTCGGCAGGCACATTTACCACCTCGCGCGTGGCAGGCTGGCGCGGCGTGTGCCGGGTGCAGAACAGCACCGGTTCGCGTGGCCAGGCGCAGATATGCAGCGTTGTGCGGCCCGCAACCTCGGGGCGGTCACGGTAGCCGCGCGCAAGGGCGCTCTCGCTCTCTGCGATCTGACGGTCCAGTTCGACCAGGTCCGTCTGCGCCGCCCGCACACATCGCTGTTCGGGCGCGGCGCAGGCTGTGAGCAGACCGGCCAGCAGAATGGAGGTAATCACACGCATCGGTTCACGATAGCCCCGTGTCCGCAACGATGCAAAGCGTGCAACGCTATTGCGGCGATCGTTTGGCAAGGATGCGCTGCAATGTGCGGCGGTGCATGTTCAGCCGACGCGCCGTCTCGGACACGTTGCGGTCGCATTGCTCGAACACCCGCTGGATATGTTCCCAGCGTACACGGTCAGCGGACATGGGGTTTTCCGGTGGTTCCGGCAGCGCATCGCCCGGATCAGACAGCAGAGCGCGCACGACCTCATTCGCATCGGCCGGTTTCGACAGGTAATCCGTCGCACCAATCTTGACGGCGGCAACCGCCGTGGCAATCGCACCATAGCCCGTCAACACCACGATGCGCGCATCTTCACGCGCGCTGCGCAGCGCCTCGACCACATCCAGCCCGTTGCCATCTTCCAGCCGCAGGTCGATCACCGCATAGGCCGGGCGGCGGGCCTTGGCGATCACCTTGCCGCTTTCGACCGAGCGCGCCGTCTCGACTGTAAAGCCGCGCTTTTCCATCGCACGCGCCAGTCGCTTTACGAATACTTCGTCATCATCGACCAATAGAAGCGTCGGATCGGGGCCAATCTCGGCAGCAGGGCTGTCAGACATGATAATGCTCTCTCTCATTGGCAGAGAGATAGGGCGCCGTGCCGGGAAGGTCAATTTTCCAACGCGCGAATCTGGCGTCAGGCATTCTCGAGGTAACAGGCCGTGGTATCGGCCACCTGCTCGGGCGTCTGGTCGCGGCGGATGATATCGACAAAGCCATGTTCCGGCAGCATCAGGTAGCTGAAGGTCGAATGATCGATCAGGTAGAAATCGTCATCGGTTTCCTGAACGGCGTAATACATCCGGTAAGCCTGCGCGGCGGCGCGGATCTGTTCTTCGGACCCGGTCAGCCCGACCATGCGCGGATGCATGAAGCGCACGAACTCGGCCAGCGCCTCTTGCGTGTCGCGCTCATGATCGACCGAGATGAAGACAGGCGTCACCTCATGCCCCTTTTCATCCAGCAGATCAATGGCTTCAGCGTTACGCGCCGTGTCCAGCGGGCAGACATCGGGGCAGAAGGTATAGCCAAAATAGATCAGAGTCGGCTTGTCGGCGAAATCCGCATCCGTGACTGTGCGGCCCGTGTGATCGACCAGTTCGAACGGCCCGCCAATGGCGCCCGATCCACCCGCGATCGATGTCTCGCGGCACTGGTCGAACCCGGTCTGGGACGATCCGGCATAGATCATGTAACCCAGCCCCCCAAGCAGGGCGGCGACGGACCCGACAGCAATGGTGGAATAGAGGCGAATCATTGCGATCTCCAACAGCGACGATTGGCGCCTTGATGCCTCAAGGCCCCGGCCCTATCAATCCGGGATGGCGCATATGTGACAACGCGCCTCAAAGAGGTGCCATGCAAAGTCCGCGATTCGGTGAAATTTCGCAAGATCATCACGGCGAATGGGTGCGTCTGCGCACCATGACCGGGCTGCGCATGGTCGCGCTGGCCGGTCAGGCCACGGCGCTGACGGTCGCGCATGTCTATTTCGATCTGCGGTTCGACCGAACGCTGGTCTGTCTGGTCTGGGGCGCGGGGGCGCTGTCGATCCTTGCCTCGCTTCTGTTGTTCCCGCAGACCAAGCGGCTCAGCGATTCCGAGGCGATGCTGACCTTTCTGTTCGACATCGCGCTGCTGATCTGCCTGCTCTATCTGACTGGTGGGATCACCAACCCCTTCGCGTTGCTGGTGCTGGGGCCAGTCACCGTGTCGGCCATGGCGCTCAAGCCGCGATCAACCCTGATCCTGGCACTGGTGGCGATTGCGCTGCTGACGCTTATCAGCCTGACCTATCAGCCCTTGCGCTTTGCCGATGGCACGCCGTTGGTGGTGCCCCCGATCCTGACCTTCGGTTTCTGGACGGCAATCGTGATCGGGATCTTGTTTCAGGCGTTCTATGCCCATCGCGTCGCGGAAGAGGCCAGTTCCATGGCCAATGCCCTTCTGGCCGCGCAGATGGCACTGACGCGCGAGCAGAAGCTGACCGATCTTGGCGGCGTCGTCGCTGCAGCGGCACATGAGCTGGGCACCCCCCTGGCAACGATCAAACTGGTCAGCGCCGAACTGGCCGAAGAGCTGCGCGACCGCCCCGACCAGCAGGCCGATGCGCAATTGCTGGTCGAACAGGCGGATCGCTGCCGCGATATCCTTCGCTCCATGGGACGGGCAGGCAAGGATGACACCCATCTGCACCGCGCGCCCCTGGAAGCCGTTCTGATGGAGGCGGCCGAGCCGCATCGCGACCGTGGCAAACAGGTGCGCTTCCTGCTGGAGCCTGGCGCAGGGGGCGATCCGAGCCAGCCTGTCATCGAGCGCCGCCCCGAGATCATTCACGGATTGCGCAACCTGATCCAGAACGCGGTCGATTTCGCACAATCGCAGGTCTGGGTGCAGGCCGAATGGACCGACACCACGCTGCGCATCCGCATCATCGATGACGGGCCGGGCTTTCCGCCCACCCTGCTGGGCTTCATTGGCGAGCCTTTCATCCGCCGCCGCCGCGACCCGTCACGCAAGCGCCACCGCCCTGATTACGAGGGGATGGGACTGGGGCTTTTCATTGCCAAGACATTGCTGGAACGCACAGGCGCGCGCCTGTCCTTCGGCAATTGCGACGGGTCGGTTACGCATCTGCGCGGATCATCCACGCTCAGCGGGGCGGATATCCGGCTGGAATGGCCCCTGCGCCGCGTCCGGGTGGATACCAGCGGCGCGCTGCAACCGAATCAGCCACTGCCGGTGTGAAGTGACAGGCACTGCGCAAGTGTGAGTGGACAAATGCGTGCTGCCTGATAGGCTTGTCTCATGTCTTGAAAGGGTATGCCATGGCGCTTCCACTCGCACCGATCGCGGTTTTCGCGGCAAAATACGGCTCTGTCGCGCTGGCAGGCTATGCACTGGCCCGCCAGATTCAGGTCGGGCGCACCGATCAGCGCGCCGAAGATGCGCTGGACGAGTTGCATGAGGGCATCAGCGCCCATCGCCCCCGTGACCGCGACCAGATGAATGCAGCCGCCCGGTTCCGCCGCACCATCCGGCTGGGCACGAGCGGGCCGGGCATCGAGATCGACGCCTCGGCGCTGGGCCGGATACGGATGCGCCGGGTGTGAGCGGACTGACCCTCTATTACAGCGACGCCTCGCCCTATGCCCGCAAGGTGCGCGCCCTTGCGCATGAGGCCGGGCTGGAGGGGCAGATTACGCTGGTGCGCGCCTCTGGCACGCCCTTGGACCCGGGCACCACACCGATCACCGCCAACCCGCTGGGCAAGGTGCCCACATTGCTGCGCGCGGATGGCGCGGCGCTCTATGACAGCCGGGTGATCTGCGAGTATCTGGACGCGCGCGCTGATGCAGGGCTGTACCCGGCGGGCGCAAGACGATGGGATGCGCTGGTGCTGGAGGCGACGGCAGATGGCATCCTCGATGCCGCGCTGAGCATGGTCTACGAAACTCGCCTGCGCCCCGAACAGATGCGCCTGCCTCTGATCGTCGAGGGGTACTGGACCAAGATCGACCGCGCGCTGGACGTGCTGGAGGCGCGCTGGATGGCCTATCTGGCCGGCCCGGTATGCATTGGGCAGATCGCGCTCGGCTGCGCGCTGGGCTATCTGGACCTGCGCCACCCCGCCCGCGACTGGCGCGCATCCCGCCCCGAACTCGCCCACTGGGAATCGCGTATCGCGGCACGCGCCGCGATGCAGGCGACAGCGCCACCACCGGGCTAGAACGATGTTTGCGGTCACACACCCCCGATCAACCGGGAATACCAGCAGATTCTGCGGGGCTGCGACACCTTTACCGCTTGAGGATGCTGGACGACTATCACAAACCCAGCTAAATAGCCGCCGAGACAGGCTGCGGCGCGACTGCGGCCGCGTGTCCTTTATGCAGCCATCGAACCCATTGAAAAGGGAGAATGCTCGTGTCCAACGCTGAAGATCACGACAGCAGCCGCCGCGATTTCATCCACTACGCCGCAGGCGGTGCCGGTGTGGTGACAGTCGGCGCCGCTGTGTGGCCACTGGTCAATCAGATGAACCCGTCGGCAGATGTCCAGGCACTGTCGACGATTTTCGTTGATGTGGGTGATCTGGAACCCGGCGGCCAGGTCACGGTCAATTTTCTTGGCAAGCCCGTTTTCATCCGGCGCCGCACCGAGGAAGAAATCGCTGATGGCCGGGCTGTCGAATTGGCGGACCTGAGCATCGACCGTGATGGTCGCAACCCCAACCGCCCGGGCAGCGATGCGCTCGATTCCAACCGCACGCTCGATGAAGACGGCGAATGGCTGGTGATGATCGGTGTATGCACCCATCTGGGCTGCGTTCCGCTGGGTGACGGCGCGGGTGATTTCGGGGGCTGGTTCTGCCCCTGCCACGGCTCGCATTACGATACGGCCGGGCGCATTCGCCGCGGCCCGGCCCCGGAAAACATGCATATTCCGGTCGCCGAATTCGTTGATGATGTAACCATTCAGCTCGGCTAACGGAGGAGCGACTGATGTCAGGTATCCCACACGACCATTACGAGCCCAAGAGCAACGCCGAGAAATACATGCATCGGCGCCTGCCCATTATCGGGCTGATCTACGACACGATCATGATCCCCACACCCAAGAACCTGAACTGGATGTGGATCTGGGGCATCGTGCTGGTGTTCTGTCTGGTGTTGCAGATCGTCACGGGCATCGTGCTGGCCATGCATTACACCGCTGACGTGAACATGGCCTTTGCCAGCGTCGAGCATATCATGCGCAACGTGAATGGCGGCCATATGATGCGCTACCTGCACCAGAACGGGGCGATGCTGTTCTTCCTTGCCGTCTATCTGCACATGGCGCGCAGCATGTATTACGGCAGCTACAAGACGCCGCGAGAG
>PWWF01000295.1 GCA_003561595.1 Paracoccaceae bacterium
ACACAGCGGCGTTTGGTGGGGGCACGTGGGTCCATGGTGAAACAGATGGCGCGTTCTCTCGCGCAGCAATCCCGTGCGCGATCAGCGCGGCCGCCTGTTCGGGCGCGGGATTCAGGCTGACGGTAATCGGCGTGACAGCCACGATCAGCACAATCCGGGGCGTTTGGCCGCCGTTTTCAGGATAAATTAATTCATCCATGACGTATTTGTGGGCATGTTCACAGCAGCGCCATACGGACGAACTGCGCTCCACCATTGAGAATGTCGCGCCCGGATTCCTTGTTCCATTGCATTTTGCGCAAGCGCGGCCCTAAAGTGCAGGAACGCTTTGGCGAGAACGACTAATGGGTGTATAACCAGGCACATGTTTCAACCATGGGTAGCAATTCGCCGGGGTGTGCACGTGGCCGGATCCAGGATGCCTTTGACAGTCTGTATGAGGCGCGATCGTGACTGAATGCTTCGCGCTGGCGCAGGCCGGGCTGATCGACCGGGTTGCCGCGCTGATGCTGCTGGTCCTGCTGGTGGTGATGGTCTGGGTCGCACGCTTTCACCGGTTCCACGGCAAGACATTCTTTCTGGTCAGTCTGGTCGCCGCGATCCTGTGGCTGACATCGATCACACTCGAAAACCGCGCCCTCGAAGAGGGATGCAAACTGGTCTGGGCCAAATTCGCCTGGCTGTGGATCGGGCTGCTGCCGACGGCGCTGTTCTTTTTCATCGACGATTATGCCCGCGCGCGCGACCGCTGGCATGACAGGCGGCGGACGCTGCTGCTTTTTGGCGGGCCGCTGACCATTTTCGCGATGGCGGCGACGAATAGCTGGTACGGGCTGTTCTATGGCCCCGAGACCCGCCTGATGACCGAGGGGCCGCAAAGCGGTCAGGTCTATTTCGATCACGGGCCGCTATTCTATCTGGCAACGGCGTGGCTGTATTTCTTTATCACCGCCGGGGTGTTGGTGCTTTTGCGCGGGCTGCGCGGCGCGCACAGGGCGCATCGGCCGTTTTTCATCGCCTGGCTGCTGGTATTCGCACTGCCGGTCACGGCCAATCTGAGCTATGTCATCGGCGGATATACCGTGTTCGGGCTGGACCCCACGGCCTATGCCTATGCGCTGATGATGATGGCGCTGTCGGGCTTCATCATCTCTGACCGGATGCTGGATCTGCGCGCCGTCGCGCTGGAGGTCTTGTGGCGCAACACCCCCGCGCCCCTGATGATCGTCATGCCCGATGGCCGCGTGGCATCGGCCAACCCGTCTGCCTTGAAGTTGGCGGGAAAATCGCGTGCCGGGGGCAACATTGCTGATTGGGGGCCGCTGGGGCCGCATGCCGACCAGATGATGGCGCTCGATCCGGCGGCTGGCCCTGTCGCGCTCGATCTGGGCGAGCGTCGGGTGGAGATGAAGGTGCTGCAGATCGAAACGCCGCTCGACCGCGACAAGGAGATGGGGCGCGTGTTGTGGCTGAATGACGTGACCCTGCGCCATGAATTGGAGGAACGGCTGGCGGATGAGCGGGATTATCTGCAATTGCTGATGCAGACCACGATGACCGGCATTGTCGCACTGGACGCGACAGGCCGCGTGACCTTTGCCAATGCGGAGGTCGGCAAACTGACCGGACATGATGCCGATACCATCCCCGGCATGCAGCATGCAGAGCTTTTTCCGCCGCTGCCGCAGCCGGATGCGGGCGCGCCCCCCTGTTTCGCCAGCCTGATCAATGCGGCAGACTCGCAACGCGAGGTGCGTGTGAGTTTCGTGCGCGCTGATGGCGCCGCGCGCATCCTGTCGGTCAATGTCGCGCGGGTGGATCGCCCCGGCGTCGCGGCGCGGATCGTCTGCGCGCTGGCCGATATCACCGAACAGCTTGAAACCGAACGCTCGCTGGAAGCGGCGCGCGACCGGGCCGAGGCGGCGAACCGCACAAAATCGCAATTCCTCGCCAACATGAGCCATGAAATCCGCACGCCGCTGAACGGGGTGCTGGGCATGGCAGAGATGCTGGAACAAGCACTTGAGGACCCCCGCGCCCGCACCATGGCGCGCACGATCCGCGACAGCGGTGCCACCTTGCTCAATGTCCTCAATGACGTGCTGGACATGTCGCGGATCGAGGCCGGCAAGATGCAGATCGAAGATCAGCCCTTTGCCGTCTGTGCGATCGGAGAGCGTATCGCCGCGCTGCACGCCCCGGCAGCCGAGGACAAGGGCGTGTCATTCCACCTGCACGGCCCCGGCGCGGGGGCCCCCGCCCGGCGCGGGGACCTGCATCGCATCCTGCAGGTCGTGCATAATCTGGTCAGCAACGCGATCAAATTCACCGAAAGCGGCAGTGTCACGGTCGAGATAGAGGGGACGGCGGGCGCGCCCCTTGTCATCCGGGTGCGCGATACCGGCATCGGGATGAGTGCGGAACAGGCCGCACGCATCTTTTCCGGGTTCGAGCAGGCGGATGGGTCGGTCGCGCGACGCTTTGGCGGCACCGGGCTGGGGCTGGCCATCACACGCGGGCTGGTCGATCAGATGCAGGGCGAGATCGCGCTGGACACCGAGCTGGGGCGCGGCACCTGCGTCACCCTGCGCCTGCCGCTTGCCGAATGCACCCTGCCCGCGGACGGGGTATTGCCCACCCTGCCCCCGTCCGAGGGTGAACCGGCCCCCGAGAGCGCGCCGCCTCTGTCGGGCCTGTCCTTTATCGCCGCCGATGACAGCGCGGTGAACCGCACATTGCTGGGGATGATGCTGAAACGCGCGGGCGCCTCGGTGCATATGTGCGAGGGCGGGCATGATTTGCTGGCCGCTTGGCGTCCGGGGGCGTTCGATGCCGTGCTGCTGGATATCTCGATGCCCGATCTGGACGGGATCGCGACCCTTGCCGAATTGCAGCGCCGCGCAGCCGATCAGGGCGCAGATCCGCCCGTCGCGCTGGCGATCACGGCAAATGTCATGACGCATCACATCACGGAATATCACGCGGCCGGGTTTGCAGGCCATGTCGGCAAACCGTTCCAGTCGGCCCCGCTGGTGGCCGAGATTTTGCGCGTCACGCGCCATGTCAATCTTCCGGCTGCACCTGTTGCGCAGCGCCAGGCCTGAATGACGAACGCCGGGGGCAAAGCCCCCGGCGCACACAGATCTGACAGCAGGTTCAGCCGCGCGCGGCCATGGTCGCGCGGGCCCACCAATCCAGCTCATCCAGCATCGCATCGGCGGACGGCCCGATGGACCCCTCGATCTCGGACAGCGGTTTTTCCTGCCCGCCCAGCGGATGCACGGCAAAGAAATCACTGCCGCCGATATGCACGGCGGACCGGGTCGCGGCCATCTGCAGCTCGATCCCGATGGTGCGCAGATGCTCCGCCGCGCGCGTGCCCCCGACCGAGCCATAGCTGACAATGCCGAATGCCTTGCGGTTCCATTCGACATAGGCCTGATCGAGCGCGTTTTTCAGCGCGCCGGGGATCGAGCGGTTATATTCGGGCGTGACAAAGATGAACCCGTCATACTGGGCCAGCGTCTCTTGCCACTTGCGCGCTTTCGCATCCTCGCTGGGCATCCAGGCATTCGACGCGGCCTCATTGAACATGGGCAGGTCGAAATCCTTCAGGTCCAGCAGATCGACCTCCCAGCCGTCGCGGGTTTTCGCGCGGGCAAGGATCCAGTCTGCGGGGGTGCGGCCGAAACGCGCATCGCGCGTCGCGCCGACGATGACGGCTATCTTGGGGCTGTGTGCCACGGAAATGTCTCCTGTTAACATTGTCTGACACACGGTATCTGCGCAACCGCACGGGGTTTTGGAATGGCCATGTCTGCACAGCCCCTGTGCGCAGCCCTGTCACGCAGGCCCTTGCATCCCGGCCCCTGCCGCGCGGGGTGCGGACGACTCGGCCTCCCTACCCCGCGATATGCGCTGTTCGCGCGCAGGGTGCTTTCTTTCCGCGCCGTGCTGGGCTATCTCGCAGACAGGACAGGAACAGCAGCAGTGCCCCCATGACCCGCAATGACAACCCGGCCGATCCGTTCAAGAAAGCCCTTACCGAAGCGTCGCGCACGATGGCGGATGCGCGCGAGTTGAATGTCACCTATTCGGTGGACCCTCCGGGGCTGAGCGGCGACACCATGCGCCTGCCACAGGTCACCCGCCGCATGACCCGCGATGAGGTGCTTCTGGCGCGCGGCACGGCCGATACGCTGGCGCTGCGCCACCGCTTTCACGATGCGCCCACGCATAACCGCTACATGCCGCAGGGCCAGATGGCGCGCGATCTGTATCAGGCGATGGAAGAGGCCCGCTGCGAAGCGGTGGGCGCGCGCCACATGCCCGGCACGTCCAAGAATATCGACGCGCGCATCGCGCATGACGCCGCGCGCAAGGGCTATGCCCAGATCCGCGACCGGCAGGATGCCCCCCTGCCCGTGGCCGCGTCCTACATGATCCGGCAACTGGCCACGGGCCGCGATCTGCCCGAAGGCGCGGATCATGTGCTCGATCTGTGGCGCGGTTTCATCGAGGAACGCGCAGGCGGCACGCTGGAAACGCTTGATGATGTGCTGGCCGATCAGACGGCCTTTGCCCGGCTGGCGCGGCAGATGATCGACGATCTGGGCTATGGCGACCAGTTGGGCGATGACCCCGATGATACCGGCGATGAGGATGAGGGCACCGAGGATAACAGCGAGGACGAACCAGAGGAGCCCGAAAACCCCGACAGCGAGGGCCAGGAAGACGACAGCGCGGAGGATGACAGCGAAGAGGACGGCACCCCCCAGGACAGCGCGCAGGCCGATGTCGCGCTGGATGAGGATGCCGATGAGGACATGTCGGATGAAACCGAGATGCCCGAGGGCGAAGCGCCCCTTGATCCGCCCCCTCCCCCGCCCCATTCCGAGGCGAGCCAGGATTACAAGGTGTTCGAGACGGCTTTTGACGAAGAGGTTCAGGCCGAGGATCTGGCCGAACCTGCGGAACTGGAACGCCTGCGCGCCTATCTCGACCAGCAGTTGGAGCCGCTGAAAGGCGCTGTGGCACGGCTGGCCAACAAGCTGCAACGCCGCTTGCAGGCACAGCAGAACCGGTCGTGGAATTTCGATCTCGAAGAAGGGATCCTCGATGCCGGACGGCTGGCGCGGGTGGTGGCCAACCCGACCACGCCGCTGTCGTTCAAGCAGGAAACCGATACCGAATTCCGTGACACGGTCGTGACGCTTTTGCTGGACAATTCGGGCTCTATGCGCGGGCGACCGATCTCGATTGCCGCGATCTGCGCCGATGTGCTGGCCCGCACGCTGGAGCGCTGCAGCGTCAAGGTCGAGATTCTGGGCTTTACCACCCGCGCCTGGAAAGGCGGGCAATCGCGCGAGCGTTGGCTGCAAGAGGGGCGCAGCCTGCAACCGGGCCGGCTGAACGATCTGCGCCACATCATCTACAAACAGGCCGATGCGCCCTGGCGGCGCGTGCGCCCCAATCTGGGCCTGATGATGAAAGAAGGGCTTTTGAAGGAAAACATCGATGGCGAGGCGCTGGAATGGGCGCATCGCCGCATGGTCGCCCGGCCCGAGGCGCGGCGTATCCTGATGGTCATTTCCGACGGCGCGCCGGTTGATGATTCGACCCTGTCGGTGAACCCCGCGAACTACCTCGAAAAGCACCTGCGCGACGTGATCGCCATGGTAGAGCGGCGCAAACAGGTCGAATTGCTGGCTATTGGCATCGGCCATGATGTGACGCGCTATTACGAACGCGCGGTCACGATCACCGATGTCGAACAGCTCGCCGGGGCGATGACCGAACAACTCGCGGCCCTGTTCGACAAGGACCCCCGCGCCCGCGCCCGGTTCAGCGGGATGCGTCGCGCGATGTGACACGCAGCCCCTGCGCCATGGCCCGCCAATGCGCCCTTGTGCATTGGCAGCGCCCGTGAAGGGCATCTGGGTGGGTGGGCGGGCCCTGAACGGGCGCTTTTCTTTCTCCGCCACCAGCGCTTGACCTTGCCCCGGCAAGCAGGCACTTGTCCCCCATGCTCCAGATCGACGATATCAGCTTTTCCATCGATGGCCGCCCCCTGCTGGAACATGCAGGCGCGCGCATCCCGTCAGGCCACAAGGTCGGGCTTGTGGGGCGCAACGGGTCCGGAAAGACCACGCTTTTTCGCCTGATCCGCGGCGAACTTGCGCTCGAAGGGGGCAGCATCTCGCTGCCGTCGCGCGCGCGCATTGGCGGTGTGGCGCAGGAAGTGCCATCGTCATCCACCTCGCTGTTGCAGACGGTGCTGAATGCCGATGCCGAACGCGCCGCCCTGATGGCAGAGGCCGAAACCGCCACCGCACCTGACCGGATCGCCGCCGTGCAGACACGGCTGGCCGATATCGACGCCTGGTCAGCCGAGGGGCGCGCGAGCGCGATCCTCAAGGGGTTGGGCTTTGACACTGACGCGCAGGCGCGCCCCTGTTCCGATTTCTCGGGCGGCTGGCGGATGCGCGTGGCGCTGGCCGGGGTGCTGTTCGCCCAGCCCGATCTGCTGCTGCTGGATGAGCCGACGAACTATCTCGACCTTGAAGGGGCGCTGTGGCTGGAAAGCTATCTGGCGCGCTATCCGCATACGGTCATCATCATCAGCCATGACCGGGGCCTTTTGAACCGCGCGGTAGACCATATCCTGCATCTCGAGGATCGCAAGCTGACCCTCTACACAGGCGGCTATGACACATTCGCCAGGCTGCGCGCCGAACAGCGCGCGGTGCAGGCCGCCGAAGCCGCCAAGGTCGCGGCGCGCCGCGCGCATATGCAGAAATTCGTGGACCGGTTCCGCGCGCAGGCCACCAAGGCCAAACAGGCGCAGTCCCGCGTCAAGATGCTGGAAAAGCTGCAACCCATCACCCCGCCCGCCGAGGCTGCGCGCCATGTCTTTACCTTCCCCGCGCCCGAAGAACTCTCGCCCCCCATCCTGCGGCTGGAAGAGGCGTCGGTAGGCTATGGCGGCCCGCCGGTGCTGCGCAAGCTGAACCTGCGCATCGATCAGGATGACCGCATCGCGCTTCTGGGCCGCAATGGCGAAGGCAAATCGACCCTGTCGAAACTGCTGGCCGAAAAGCTTGAGGGCCACGGCACGATCACCCGCGCATCAAAACTGCGGGTGGGCTATTTCGCGCAACACCAGGTGGATGAGCTGGAACTGGACGAGACACCGCTGCAACACTTGCAACGCGTCCGCCCGACGGAGGGGCAGCCGAAACTGCGCGCGCGCCTCGCGGGCTTCGGGCTGATGGCCGATCAGGCCGACACGGTGGTTGCGCGCCTGTCGGGCGGGCAGAAAGCGCGGCTGTCGCTGCTTCTGGCCACGCTCGACGCGCCGCATCTGCTGATCCTTGATGAGCCGACCAACCATCTGGACATGGAAAGCCGCGAGGCGCTGGTCGAGGCGCTGAGCGCTTATTCGGGCGCCGTGGTGCTGGTCAGCCATGACATGCATCTGCTGTCGCTGATCGCCGACCGGCTGTGGCTGGTGGCAAACGGGCACGTCACCCCCTATGAGGATGATCTGGACAGCTACCGCGCGCTGCTTCTGGCTGGCGATGCGAAACCCGCGCGCGAAAAGCCCCGCCCTGCCCCCAAACGCGCCAGCCGCGACGATATCGCGACCCTGCGCAGCGCCCTGCGCAAATCCGAGGCGCGTGTCGAAAAGCTGGAAGAGATGCGCGACCGGCTGGCAAAGAAACTCGCCGATCCCGCATTATACGAGGCCGAGCGCGTGCAGGAATTGCAGGTCTGGCAGGACAAATATGCCGAGGTGATGGAGGGGCTGGACCGGGCCGAGGGGCTGTGGGTCAAGGCGCAGGCGGCGCTGGACGCGGCGCAGGAAAGTGCTGTCACCCCATCATGAAATCCGCGTCATTCATCGCCGCATAGTGACGGCTGAGGCGTTCCAGGGCAATGCGCAGCACGATCTTGCCCGACCGCGCGGACCAGCCCAATTCGGTCTCGGCCGCCTCGACCCCTTGCATCCAGCAGCAGGACCGCAGCGCCATATCACCCAGCCCCGGCCCCAGATCGCGCAGCACATCGCGAATGCGCAGCCGCGCGGCGTGTGTGCCGGGGGGCGCGATATTGGGGCCGGGAACGGCCTTGCGCTCCAGCGCCTCCAGCACGGCATCGGCAGGTGCCATGTCCATCGCGTCGAGTTGCGCCATGACAAAATCCTCGCGCAGCCGCTCTGCCGCATGCACCTGTTCGGGTGCCAGAAACAGAGCGCCCGACTTGTCGCGCCGCCGTGCCAGAACGGAGACCGGGCTTTCCGCTGCCCCGTAGCGCATGCGCCGTGCGCCCTCTTCCGTATGGTCCGGCCTGCCCTCTGACCCGGCGCTGCGCAGCGCGGCGCGACCCGACGGGCTGATCGTGTAGCTGAGCACCCTGCCCTGTTTGCGGCAGGTAATCAGATCCTGTAGCGCCATGGCCTCGGCCACATCGCGGTCCAGAACCGTGATCTGCTGCGGTGCACCTGTTGCGGTTTCGCGCAGCAGGACGGCCTTGGGCATGTCCGGCGCGACGACCAGAACGCAATCCTCTCGCGCCAGATGCCGCAGACAGCGCAGCGTTTCATCTGCGATATCAGGGGAAACAGCGGTTTCCACCCGCGTTTGGGCATATATCGTCATTCTGTGGCACTCCGATTGGGACAAGGAGGGGTCGGGCGCGCGCAAGACCTGATCCAGCTTGCGCAGCGCGTCATCGACCAGCGGATCATCGCGGCGGTTCTCAAATCGGCGCACCTGTCGCATCACGGTCGAGGCATGGCAGCCCTGTTCGCGCGCCAGATCGCGCAGCGAGCGCCCCTGCGCCGTGTGGGACAGGTAGATGCGCACGCCATCGGGCACCCAACCGGGCAGCATCTGGTCCCGGGGGCAGCCTGATGCGACCGCAATACCATCCCGAGCAAACATGGCAGTGTCTTGCTCCCTGTCAGATACGCAACCTAAGGTTGCCTTGGTTACCGATGTGTTAACCAGTTGTGGCATGCATCACAGATTGCTTGAGATTTCCTAAATCGGCTTCAACTCAGCGCACGCTATGTCACATGACAACGCAACACCCTGCCAAGCGATGCGATAAGGGGCCTGCACACAGACAGGAGGTTTTTCCATGAGCGCCCTTTCCCAACGACTGGACACAACAATTCGTCCTCGCCTACTGGTTGAATCTGCGCGCTACGCTCTCGACAGCTATGACCGGCAGGCGCTGTTACCGCGCCTGCTGGGTCTGCCTATGGGTACCCAATTGCCGCGCCCTGGCGCGGCGCTTGATGCGTTGATCGCGCTGGAACATGCGCAAGAGGCCGCGCGCAAGAGCCACGGCGCCGGATGGCGCGCGGCCCGGCATGTCGCGGTCATCACGGCCATGCTGCATGAGGCGCAGTGCTGCGCCCAGGCCCCTGCCGCGCAGGTCGTACCTCTAGCCGTCGGTCGCCAGGGCTGACCCGGCGGCCTCTCGCACGGCATCGTGGGCGGTATCCAGCACCTCCAGCCCCGCGCCCGGCCGATGCGCCCCTTCCGACAGGATGCGCCGCCAGTGCCGCGCGCCGGGCTGGCCCGCGAACAGGCCCAGCATATGCCGGGTGATCGACGCCAGCCGCGTGCCCTGCGCCAGTTCCTGCGCGATATAGGGGCGCATCGCGGCCAGCGCGGTATCTGCATTACGCGGCCCCGGCTCGCCGTAGATCGCGGCATCCGCTGGCAGCAGCAGATCGCCGGGGCGCTGATAGGCCGCGCGCCCGATCATCACCCCGTCCAGCCCGGCATCGAGAAACGCCTGCGCCTGTTGCAGCGATGTGATCCCGCCATTGATACTGATGCTCAGTTCGGGAAAGGCGCGTTTCATCGCCAGCACCAGATCATGATTCAGCGGCGGGATTTCGCGGTTATCCTTGGGCGACAGGCCCGACAGCCAGGCCTTGCGCGCGTGGATGATGACATGGCCGACCCCGGCGCGCGCGAGAGTTTCCAGAAACCGCGGCAGCACGTCTTCGGGCGTCTGGTGGTCCACGCCGATGCGGCATTTCACAGTGATGCGCGCGGGGCTTGCGGCGATCATCGCCTGACAGATCTCGGCCACGCGCGCGGGCTGTTCCATCAGCACGGCCCCGAAACACCCCGATTGCACCCGGTCCGACGGGCAGCCGCAATTGAGGTTGATTTCGCGATACCCTGCATCCCAGCCCAGTTCGGTCGCGCGGGCAAGCTCGGCCGGGTCAGACCCGCCAAGTTGCAGCACGACAGGCTGTTCGGCAGGATCAAAGCGCAGCAGATGCAACGCCTGCCCCCGCACCAGCGCGGGTGCGGTCACCATCTCGGTATAGAGCGTGACATGCCGCGACAGGCAGCGGTGAAAATACCGGCAATGGCGGTCGGTCCAGTCCATCATCGGCGCACAGGATAATCTAGCATGTTGATTTATTTGCATTTTTTGTGTATCTTCAAACTGTTGGCTTTGGGCTCTGCTACGCTGGAATACGCCCCAATATCCCCGAATTTGCCCCTCTGCGACGACTCATTGCACACACAGCGCACACGAAAATGGCCTCCATCGACCCCGCGCTTCCCTCCGGTGCTTGACCTCGGTCCAGATCAGACGAACGGGTGGCTCACGCGAGCGAGACCCCTCGAAGCCGCGAAGTCGCCCATCGCTGGGCCCTGCCCACGCAGAGAACCCTCGCGCGGATCAGGGGTTGGCGCCTACAAGCACGTCCGTCACTCGCCTCGCCACCGCTCAAGCGACCTCATTGATCTCCACATAGTCGATATGTGTGAAGTAGGCAAACCGCCGCGACGTGAGCCAAAGCCGCGACTCTTGCGACCTTGAAGCGTGATCTGGGCAAGGAACGGATGGGGCACCTGGATCGGCAAAAGCTGATCGACGTGCGCCTTTATGCGCGCAGACCAAGGTGAGGCGCGTCTTGCGAAATGATCCGGGGGACCAATTCGAGCGCCGAACGGTCTGGACCTGTCGCGGTTTGGTGCCGCTCCTTTGATAACGTAATGTGCAGCAAAGGAGATGACTCATGGGCACAGGAAGAACGGACGAATTTCGTAAAGATGCGGTGCGAATTGCACTGACAAGCGGGCTTTCGCGACAGCAAGTTGCGGATGATTTGGGCGTTGGCAAATCGACGCTGAACAAGTGGGTGACGGCGCATCGAGATACGGACGTGGTCTCGTCTGAGGATCGCGAGCTTGTTAAGGAGAACGAACGGCTTCGGCGCGAGAACCGTATCCTCAAGGAGGAGAGGGATATATTAACCCGGATAATTCACAACGCTTGTGTTGATGGGCCTGACACCATGTTTTCCGCGGTCCTTTGATGGTGGATGCACGCGGGGGCTTCGTCCGGGTTTTGCCAACGGACGGCAGTGATATCTGGGGCTTTTCGGGTTGCTGTTTCAGGTTGAGCGGGGCGCGATGGTGGGCGTCATGCCGGTTGTGGCGGGGCGAGCGCGTCGAACAGTAGCCTGATGAGGTTCTGCCGCGGGCACGAGGCGGGCAGGGTCATAACGATCCGGGTTTTCTTCTCGACGATGGTCGCGGCCAGTTTGAGCAGGTGCAGCCGCAACGTAACGAACTGGGCATGTCGCCACGGGGAGCGTTTCGGACAGGCCGCCCGCAGTGTCCACCACAGCCAGTAGGCACAGCCGTGCAGCATGAGCCGCATCTGATTGGCGCTGGCGCTCATACACGACGTGCGGTCGGAGGCGAGATGGCTCTTCCAGCCTTTGATGTGGTTTTCAGCCTGGCCACGCGCGGAGTAGATCCTCTCGTAAAGGTGCTTGCCGCGCGGGCCCATCAGGTTGGTCACGATGAAGCGGGTGTCGCGTCCCAAGGGGCTGACCTCGACGCGGGCAATGACGCGTCGCACTTTCGACCAGGATCGCGCCGCGTAGGAAAAGGTCTTGAACCGGCGCAGCTTCTCGCCCTTGCAGGCATAGCGTTCTGCCGTGGAGGCCTCCAGGGTTTGCACATGCTCCCGCAGCCGCGCATTCTTCGACAAGCCGAACACGTAACGCAGACCGAGGCTGTCACACAGGTCGAGAACTTCCGGGGTGCCATAATGGCTGTCGGCCCGCAGCAGAAGCTCGGTCCTGGGCCAGTGGCGGCGGATCGCCCGGATCAGACGCCGGATATGGGCAGCGGCTTCCTTGCCGGTCGGGCGCCGCGCCGGGCGTAGCACTGCCCCAACAAGACGTCCCTCGCCATCAAAGACCACAATCGGCTGGAAACCGTATTCATCGTAATACGCGTTGAACAGGCGCAACTGCTGATGGCCATGGACGGTATCAAAGGTGTCGTCGATATCCAGCACGATCTGTCGGGGCGCGCGTGCAAACGAGGCGCAATAGAACCGCACCATCTCATGTGCCATCCGGATGAGCGCCCGTGTGTCGGCCAGGTTCTCCATGCGCGAGATCGTAGGCTGCGAGCAAAGCGCCGCCCCGGTCTCGGGACCCTGCTCCAGCGCGAGCTTGAAGGATGGATCATGGCGCAGTTTACACGCATCGTTGCCATCCTCATACCCTGCGGCAATCATCATGATCCGGAACCGGATAATATCTTCCAGGCTATGGCGCGTCTTGCCCGGGTCACGCAGGTCCGTGAGACACGACGACAGAAGGCCCGCCAGGTCGTGCCGGCGTTCGACTTCCCGCAAGAGCGTCAGACCGGCATCGGAACTCATCTGCGCGCCATCAAAACTGAGCATAACGGGCTTGCCATTCACGGGTGACAAAACGGGCTTTTGGGAGATAAACTGAATCATGGTGAGGGGGCCTGCCTTGAAAAATGGACTTTCTGGCTTCGACAACCGAAAAATACAGGAATTCAAAAGCTTACGCCACCCTCACCACACCTTCATGAATAATTCGGGTTAACATTCATTACCTTATAGCGGGGGCGCACGGGTTGCGCAGGCACGGCACAGGGCCTAGCGGCGCGGGTAGCCCTGGCCCTTCAGGCAGCGCGCCGA
>PWWF01000105.1 GCA_003561595.1 Paracoccaceae bacterium
AGGATGCCGCCTTGAACGTGACCGCCGCCGCCCTGCGCTCCCCCGGTGATCCGAGCGGCGATGAGCCCCTGCGGCTGTTGCTGGACGCCCCGCGCGGATTGCTCAGCTTCCCGAATGGCCGGCAGGTCGAATTCGAATCCGACAGCGGGCAGCTTGACCAGACGACCGAACGGCTGGTCATGCGCGGCGCGGTTCGGCTAGTCAGCTCTGACGGGTATGATGCGCGGATGCGCGAGCTGACCGCCGCGCTTGACCGCTCCCACATTCTGGGCACTGGCGGGGTAACGGCGACCGGCCCGCCCGGAGAGATTACCGCGCGAACAGTCACAATCCGCCCCGCCAAGGATGATCCAGACGGATATCTGCTTGCGTTCCGGGGCGATGTCAGGGTGATATACCACCCTGACCCGGAATGAGGATCTCGCCCACTTGCGCCCCAACGCCATCTCTCGGTCTGCCCTGACCTGTGCCGCCCTTGCCGTGGCCCTGTTCTGGGCGCTGGGCACGATTGCCCCGGCTGCGGCGCAAGGCACCGGGATGAGCTTTTCGGGCCTTGAAGCCGTACGCGGCGAACCGGTCGAGCTGCGCGCCGACAGTCTGGATGTGGACAACACCACCGGCGAGACATTGCTGCGCGGCAATGCCGTTCTGGGCCAGGGCGACATGCGCCTTGCCGCCCCGGTTATCCGCATTTTCTACGACCCCGACGCCAGCAACCGCATCCTGCGGCTCGAGGCCGAGGGGGGCGTGACACTCGTTACCGCCGAAGAGGCTGCCGAGGCGCAGGACGCGATCTATGAGGTTGTCGCAGGCACCGTCACCATGCGCGGCGATGTCATCCTGACACAGGGGCCGAATGTGCTGTCCGGCGACCGGCTGACCGTCGATCTGGGCGCATCCCGCGGCCGGATGGAAGGCAATGTCCGCACCATCATCCAGACCACGCCCTGACCCCATGCAGACCACGCCGGATACACAGACAGGCCCGATGGCCCCGCCCGCGACTGACCAGAGCACGGACCAGGCGCTGGTGATCGAAGGCTTGCAGAAGAACTATGGCAAGCGCGTGATCCTGCGCGATGTGTCGCTGCATCTGGAACCGGGCGAGGTGGTGGCGCTGCTCGGTCCCAATGGCTGTGGCAAGACAACCTGTTTCTACTGCATCGCCGGGATCGTGAAACACGAAGGCGGCGGGGTGCGCATTGACGGGCAGGACGCCACGGGCCTGCCGCTCTTTCGGCGCGCGCGGCTGGGGCTGGGCTATCTGCCGCAGGAAATGTCGATCTTTCGCGGGCTGAGCGTGGCGCAGAACATCATGGCCGTGCTGGAAGTGACCGAACGCGACCGCCATGCGCGCCGCGACGCGCTGGAACGGCTGCTGGCCGAATTCTCCATCGGGCATCTGCGCGACTCGCCCGCGCTTGCACTGTCGGGCGGCGAACGCAGACGTGTGGAAATCGCACGCGCGCTGGCTGCGCGGCCGCGCTACGTGCTGCTGGACGAACCCTTCGCCGGGGTGGACCCGATTGCCGTGGGCGAGATTCGCGCACTGGTGGCCGATCTCAAGACGCGCGGGCTGGGCGTTCTGATCACCGATCACAATGTCCGCGAAACCCTCGCCATCGTGGACCGCGCCTATATCCTGCATGACGGGCGCGTCCTGAATTCCGGGACACCCGCAGAGGTTGTGGCCGATCCAGAGGTCCGCCGCGTCTATCTGGGCGCCGATTTCCGGCTGGACTGATCCCACCGCTCAGCCGAAACCAGCACAGACACCGGGCGTGAAAGCATTGACATCCTGTCCCGATCTGACGCCAAATGACGGCAGGCACAGGCGCGCTTCCCCGATCGCGCGACGCAAGACCAGATAACACAGGCGGGCCATCTGCGGCCTGCCCAAACACCAAGGAGGCGCGCATGCGTTACCAGATCAGCGGCAAACAGATCGATATCGGGGAAGCCCTGCAGACCCATGTAAAGGCCGAATTCGGCGAACTGGTCGAGAAATATCAGCAGCGCCCGACCGAAGCCGTCGTGATCTTTTCGCGCGATGCCCATAACCTCGTTTGCGAGGCCACGTTGCATCTGTCCACCGGGCTGACCGCACAGGCCAAGGCGCATGCAACCGAAATCTACGCCGCATTCGAATCCTGCCGCGAGAAACTCGACAAGCAGTTGCGCCGCTACAAGCGTCGCCTGAAAGACCATCACCGCGACCGCGCCAAGCCGGTTGAGTTTGCCGGCGCATCGTCCTATATCCTCGCCGGAGACGAGAATGCGACTGATATCGAGCCTGACAGTCTGCAACCGATCATCATTGCCGAGATGGAAACCCGCATTCCGTCCCTATCCGCAGGAGAAGCCGTGATGCAGATGGAACTCGCCCATGCGCCCGTTCTGATTTTCCGCAACGAACGCCACGGCGGGCTGAATGTCGTCTATCGGCGTGACGACGGCAATATCGGCTGGATCGACCCGCAATAACCCGTCCCTTTTCACCCGGGCCCCGGCGTGTGCCGGGGCCCGCCCATTTTGCTGCCCGGGAGCCCGCCATCATGGACATGATCACCTTGCTCAATCCCAAGGCCGTGCGTTTTCTGTCCTCTGCCACCAGCAAGAAGCGCCTGTTTCAAAGCATCGGCGATGTCGCGAAATCGGTCTATGGGCTGGATCAGGAAACCGCCATCTCGGCGCTGCAGGAACGCGAGAGCCTTGGCCCTACGGGTGTCGGCCATGGCGTGGCGGTGCCCCATGCGCGGCTGGACGGGATCGACTCGGTGCTGGGTGTATTCTTCCGGCTGGAAAAGCCGCTCGATTACGGCTCGGTCGACAAATCGCCCGTCGATCTGGTCTTTGCGCTCTTTGCCCCGCGCGAGGCCGGGGTCGAACATCTCAAGGCGCTGGCCTTCATCTCGCGCACCCTGCGCAACCCCCATATCTGCGAGAAGCTGCGCGCCAATGACGACCCGGCCAAGCTACACGCCATCCTCAGCGCGCCAGAGGCCAACAAGGCCGCCTGATCCGGCCCAAAGGGCCTTGAACGCGAGCGCAACCGCACCCCCTGCCCTTTCATCTTTGCAAAAATATCCAAATACCCCGCCCGCCCCGGATCGCTGCGGCGGCGGCTTTCAGCGCGCCCGATCGCCAAAGCCCAGGCGCAGGTAATCCTCGGCATAGGCTGCGCGGCAGGCCGTATCGAGCGCCGCGTCATGGATCGCGGCCAGTTCCAGCGGCAGATCGCTCGGGCCATCTGCAAATTCGGGCAGCTCCTGCCCCAGCTCGCGCCCCAGCGCGGGCAGGTCCTCGGGCAACCGTTCGGCCCGGATCAGCCGCTGGGGCGGGCATTGCGTCACGATGGCCTCGATCAGCCGCGACTGGCTGGCCCAGATGGCGCGGGTGGTCAGTGCGGTCTGCCCGGCCAGATTGGCCTGCACGAAATGCAGATAGCCCAGAAACCCCGCGCGATGTTCGGCATCCG
>PWWF01000154.1 GCA_003561595.1 Paracoccaceae bacterium
ATGAAGGCTCGGAACTGCTGGTCGCGCGGCTGTTGATCGAGAGCGGCGCGGATGTGGCCTATGTGGGCACGGCCTGCGCGGCTTCGCGCTGGAACGCAGCGGACAAGGACTGGCTGGAAGCGCGCGGCGTGGCGGTGAAGTTCCGCGCCAGCCTCGCCGATGATCTGGCCGCCTGTGACGGGCTGGACCCGGACCTGGTGATCGGCACCACGCCCGTGGTGCAGCACGCCAAGGAACGCGCGATCCCGTCGCTGTATTTCACCAATCTGATCAGCGCACGCCCCCTGATGGGTCCGGCAGGTGCAGGCAGCTTGGGCGAGGTGGTCAATGCCGCCATCGCGGGCAAGGCGCGCATGGACAAGATGAAAGCGTTTTTCGACGGCGTGGGCGAGGGCGACACGGCAGGCATCTGGGAAGGGTCGCCCAATCTGCGCCCCGATTTCCGCGAAGCGCATCAGAAAAAGCTCGACAAGCAAGCGCGCGCCGCCAAGGCGCAGGAGATGATCTGATGCTGGTTCAGGATCATGACAGGGCCGGGGGCTATTGGGGCGCGATCTATGCGTTCTGTGCCGTCAAGGGGTTGCAGGTGGTCATCGACGGCCCGGTGGGGTGTGAAAACCTGCCTGTGACATCGGTGCTGCATTACACCGATGCGCTGCCGCCGCATGAATTGCCCATCGTCGTGACGGGCCTGGGCGAGGAAGAGCTGGGCCGCGACGGGACCGAGGGCGCGATGAAACGCGCCTGGAAAACGCTTGACCCTGCGCTGCCCGCTGTCGTGGTGACAGGCTCCATCGCCGAGATGATCGGCGGCGGCGTCACGCCCCAGGGCACCAACATCCAGCGCTTTCTGCCGCGCACGATTGACGAGGATCAATGGGAAGCCGCCGACCGCGCGATGACCTGGATCTTCACCGAATTCGGCATGACCAAGGGCCGCATGCCGCCCGAGAAGAAGCGCGAAGAGGGCGCGCCCCCCCGCGTCAATATCCTGGGGCCGATGTATGGCACGTTCAACATGCCCTCGGATCTGGCCGAGATCCGGCGACTGGTCGAGGGGATCGGCGCCGAGGTCAATATGGTCATGCCGCTGGGTGCCCATCTGGCCGAGATGCGCAATCTCGTGAATGCCGACGCCAATATCGTGATGTATCGCGAATTCGGGCGTGGCCTGGCGGAATGCCTGGGCAAGCCCTATCTGCAGGCCCCCATCGGGATGGAGTCGACGACGCTGTTCCTGCGCCGGTTGGGCGATATGCTGGGGCTGGACCCCGAACCGTTCATCACGCGCGAAAAGCATTCGACGCTGAAGCCGATGTGGGATCTGTGGCGGTCTGTCACGCAGGATTTCTATGCCACGGCCAGTTTCGCGGTTGTGGCGAATGAAACATATGCGCGGGGCTTGCGGAACTATCTGGAAAACGATCTGGGCATGCCCTGCGCCTTTGCCGTTGCGCGTGTGCGCGGGGCCAAGACGGACAATGATCGCGTGCGCGCGCTCATGGGCGAAAAGCGGCCGCTGATCGTGTTCGGGTCCATCAATGAGAAGATGTATCTGGCCGAGCAGAAGGCCGGGCACGGCCCCGCGCCGGCCTTTATCCCCGCCAGCTTTCCGGGCGCGGCGATCCGGCGGCATACCGGCACGCCGATGATGGGCTATGCGGGCGCGACCTATGTGCTGCAAGAGGTCTGCAACGGCCTGTTCGATGCGCTGTTCCACATCCTGCCGCTGGGCGCCTCGATGGATGCCGCCGACGCCACGCCCGCCACATTGAAGCGTGATCTGCCATGGTCCGAGGCCGCCAAGCGCGAGCTTGACCGGATCGTGGCCGAGCACCCCATCCTGACCCGCATTTCGGCAGCGCGCACCCTGCGCGACACCGTGGAGAAGGCCGCGCTCGAACGCGGTGCAGACGAAGTTGATACGGACCTGATCGCGGCCCTGCGCCCCGGTCTGGGCCGCGCCTGAGACCCCAAGGAGGACCCATCATGGCAGACTACACCGTCAACGCCCCCCGCCCCCGTCAGGAACGGGCGCGGAACTGGGAATACAGGCTGTATTTCAGCGTGATCTTCATTCTGGCGCTGGCCACAGGTCTCGTGACCTGGAGCTGGCGGTTGCTCAGCACTGGCAAGCTGCCCGCGCTGGGCCCGGTGGGGCGCGCATTGGCCGATGCCAATGTGGTCGCGCCGATCATCTTTCGCAGCTGACCGGCTGCGGGGCAAGTTTCCCGTGGGCATGGGCCTGCGGGAGCGGTGTCGCCCAATGACGGGCATCACCATCCCGGCCGCAGGGTGTGCGGCGTCAGTCTTATGATCCGGAGGATACTATGGCTGAAAATACTGACCTGTCTTTTACAGGTCTCACTGATGAGCAGGCCCAGGAACTGCACTCGGTCTACATGAGCGGTCTGACCCTCTTTGTGGCCGTTGCAGTGGTGGCACACCTGGCCACCTATATCTGGCGCCCCTGGTTCTGAGGAAGGATAACACATGTCCAAATTCTACAAGATCTGGCTCATCTTCGACCCCCGCCGCGTTTTCGTGGCCCAGGGCGTCTTTCTCTTCCTGCTGGCTGCGATGATCCACCTGGTGGTGCTGTCGAACGGCATCAACTGGTTCGCTGCGGCTGCCGAGCGTGCTGCCGGCGGCTAATCGCGCAGGAAGACATGATCGTCGCGGGCGGGAAGCGACCCCGCCTGTCGCCCGCGACAACCACGTCAAGGGAATTTCCCACGCGGACAGGCCGGTTTCCGGGCTGACCGCCACAGATTGGAGAGGGAAGCATGGCACTGCTCAGCTTCGAACGAAAATACCGCGTGCCAGGGGGCACGCTGGTCGGCGGGAACCTGTTCGACTTTTGGGTTGGGCCATTCTACGTCGGCTTTTTCGGCGTGACGACGATCTTTTTCGCATTGCTCGGCACGATCCTGATCTTCTGGGGGGCAGTGCTGCAGGGCACATGGAACCCCTGGCTGATTTCAATAAATCCGCCGCCTCTGTCCTATGGGCTGGGACCGGCCCCGCTGCTTGAAGGCGGGCTGTGGCAGATCGTCACGATCTGCGCCATCGGGGCCTTTGTGTCCTGGATGCTGCGCGAGGTCGAGATTGCGCGCAAACTGGGGATGGGCCTGCATGTGCCCTTTGCCTTTGGCGTCGCGATCTTTGCCTATGTCACGCTTGTGGTCATCCGTCCTGTCTGGATGGGCGCCTGGGGGCACGGATTCCCCTATGGCATCTGGACCCATCTCGATTGGGTGTCCAATGTCGGCTACACGTATGGCAATTTTCACTATAACCCGGCGCATATGATCGCGGTGACCTTCTTCTTCACCACGACGCTCGCGCTGGCGCTTCACGGCGCGCTGGTCCTGTCAGCAGCCAATCCCGCGAAAAAAGGCGACACGATGAAGACGCCGGATCATGAGGACACGTTCTTCCGTGACTTCATCGGCTATTCGGTCGGCACGCTGGGCATTCACCGGCTGGGGCTGTTCCTGGCACTGAATGCCGGGTTCTGGTCGGCGATCTGTATCGTGATCTCGGGCACCATCTGGTTCGATCAGTGGGTGTTCTGGTGGGATTTCTGGCTTGACCTGCCGTGGTGGAGAGACATTCCAGGAGGCGTCAATGGCTGAGTATCAGAATATCTTTACCCAGGTGCAGGTGCGCGCCGCCCCAGAGATGGGCATGGTCGAAGGCGTCGAGCTGGAGAACCGCACCACCAAGGCCGGATTTTCCAACCTGTTGGGCTGGTTCGGCAACGCTCAGCTGGGGCCCATCTATCTGGGCGCCATGGGCACCCTCAGCCTGGTGGCCGGCACGATCTGGTTCGTGATGGTCGGGCTGTGGTTCTGGGATCAGGCGGGCTATAACCCGGCCGTGTTCCTGCGCGATCTGTTCTGGCTGTCGCTGGATCCGCCTGCGCCGGAATACGGGCTGTCGATCCCGCCGATGCGCGAAGGGGGCTATTTCCTGATCGCCTCGTTCTTCCTGCTGATCTCGGTCATGGCCTGGTGGGTGCGCACCTATCTGCGCGCCGAGGCGCTGGGCATGGGCAAGCATGTGGCCTGGGCCTTTGCCTCTGCCATCTGGCTGTTCCTGGTGCTGGGCCTGTTCCGTCCCATCCTGATGGGGTCGTGGTCCGAGGCCGTGCCTTACGGGATCTTCACCCATCTGGACTGGACCAACCTGTTCAGCCTGCAATACGGGAACCTCTTCTATAACCCGTTCCACGCACTCTCGATCGTGTTCCTCTATGGCTCGGCCCTGCTGTTCGCCATGCATGGGGCAACCATTCTGGCCGTGTCGCGCTTCGGTGGCGACCGCGAGCTGGAACAGATCGTGGACCGTGGCACGGCATCCGAACGCGCCGCCCTGTTCTGGCGCTGGACGATGGGCTTCAACGCCACGATGGAAGGGATTCACCGCTGGGCCTGGTGGTTTGCCGTGCTGACCACGCTGACGGGTGGCATCGGGATCCTGCTGACCGGAACTGTGGTCGATAACTGGGCCGTCTGGGCCGAGGAACGCGGCTTCCGTCCCACCTATGACTAAGGAGCATCGAAATGGTTGAACATGACTATATCCAGGAGACGAAGACACAACGTCTGCGCAACTGGGTTCTGTCGGAAATGCTGCGCGGTGCGGGATATGCCTTCATCTTTCTGGCGATCATCGGCGTAGGTTACGGCATCCTCTGGGGGATCGGCCAGCTCCTGCCAGATGAGCGGCTGAACGCCCCCCCGCCGATGCCCTTCAGCGCGATCCACGCGCCGCTGGAGCAGGCAGCCACCTGATACGGATCGGGGCAGGCGGGCCACAGGCCCGGCTGCCCCCACCAAGGTTCGGATCATATAGCCGATCCGGACGCGGGCTTGTGACGCCCGGTTCCCTTTCCTGTTGGCAACAGGAAACTGGTGCCGTGCGGGCCTGGCCCCACGGCACCTTTTTTATCCTGCCCGCGCGATCTTCAGGCAGGCAATGAAAACGGCAGATCACAGCGCCTCTCTTTCGCATGTGAATGGTGCAGGCCCTGCGACCCCGATGAAAAACAAGACACAAAGGGAACCCGATGGAACAGACACAGACCCCGCATCTCGACCGTGTGGCAGGCCCTGCCGATCTGCGCGATCTGGACGATAGCGAACTGAACGAACTGGCCCGCGAGCTGCGGCAGGAAACGATCGACATTGTCAGCCGCACGGGTGGGCATCTGGGATCCTCGCTTGGTGTGGTGGAACTGACCGTCGCGCTGCATGCCGTGTTCCGCACCCCCTTTGACAAGCTGATCTGGGATGTGTCGCACCAGTGCTATCCGCACAAGATCCTGACAGGGCGCCGTCACCGGATGCACACGCTGCGGCAAGAGGGCGGGCTGTCGGGGTTCACCAAACGCTCCGAAAGTGATTTCGACCCGTTCGGCGCGGCCCATAGCTCCACCAGTATCTCGGCGGCCATGGGCTTTACCATCGGGCGCGACATGGGCCAGCCCACGGGCGATGCGATTGCCGTGATCGGCGACGGCTCGATCACGGCGGGCATGGCCTATGAGGGGCTGAACAATGCGGGCGCCGAGGGGCGGCGGATGTTCGTCATCCTCAATGACAATGACATGTCCATCGCCCCGCCCGTGGGCGCGATGAACACCTATCTCAACCGGCTGAACGCGCCCCATGCCTCGCTGTCAGAAGTCGCGCAGGGCTTTATCGCCGCCCTGCCGCAATCCTTGCGCGAACAGGCGCTGGCCGCGCGCGCCCGCGCCTGTGGCGGCCCGCCGGACGCGACGATGTTCGAGCATCTGGGTTTTACCTATATCGGCCCGATTGATGGCCATTCCATGCCCGACCTGCTGGCCACGCTGCGCATGGCCCATGCCCGCGCCGAAGGGCCGGTGCTGATCCATGTGCGCACGGTCAAGGGCAAGGGCTACGCCCCTGCCGAGGCCGCCGATTGCTGCTATCATGGTGTCGCGAAATTCGATGTCGCCTCTGGCGCGCAATCCAAGGGGCGGGCCAATGCGCCCAGTTATACCAGCGTCTTCGGCAAGGCCCTGACCGAAGAGGCCGCGCGCGACCCCAAGATCGTCGCCGTCAGCGCGGCCATGCCGGGCGGCACGGGCGTCGACATCATGGGCAAACGCTTCGCGCGCCGGGTCTTCGATGTGGGCATCGCGGAACAGCATGCCGTCACCTTCGCCGCCGGAATGGCCGCCAGCGGGCTGAAACCCTTCTGCGCGATCTACTCGACCTTTCTGCAGCGGGGCTATGACCAGATCGTGCATGATGTGGCGCTACAGGGCCTGCCCGTGCGCTTTGCCATCGACCGCGCGGGGCTTGTCGGTGCCGATGGCGCCACCCATGCAGGCGCGTTTGATGTGGGCTACATGACCAATCTGCCCGGCATGGTCGTCATGGCCGCAGGCGATGAAGCAGAGCTTGTCCATATGGTCGCCACCGCCGCCGCCCATGACGCGGGCCCCATCGCCTTGCGCTACCCGCGTGGCGAGGGGGCGGGCGTCGACCTGCCCGAACGCGGACAGGTGCTGGAAATCGGCAAGGGCCGGATCGTGGCAGAAGGCGACAGCGTGGCCTTCCTGTCCTTCGGCGCGCATCTGGCCGAGGTGCGTCTTGCAGCCGAAGCGCTTGCCGCGCGCGGGATCACCTGCACCATCGCGGATGCCCGCTTTGCCAAACCGCTCGACACCGATCTGATCGGCCAGCTGGCCGCGCATCACGCCGCCCTTATCACGGTCGAACAGGGGGCCGAAGGCGGCTTTGGTGCGCATGTGCTGCATCATCTGGCCAATTCCGGGGCGCTTGACCGCGGCCTTGTGCTGCGCACAATAACCCTGCCGGACCGGTTCATCGAACAGGCCAGCCCCGCGGCCATGTATCGCGATGCGGGGCTGAGTGCCGATGACATCGCGGCCACGGCCTTGCGCGCGCTGGGCATCGACAGCTTGCCACGCCGCGTAATCGCCACATCTGATGGTTAGGACTGCAACTGCAAGAAGAGCATCGTCAACACAAGGAGAAGACCCATGGCCGAACGCGAGATGAAGAATGCACCCCCCATCCACGGATGGGCCATTGCCACGGCGGCCGGTATCGTGGCCACAGCCGTCTCGTTTCTGCTGGTGGGGATCGAAGGGAACGGATCGGTTCTGATCGGTGCCACGATCGCGCTTGTGGTGGGGATCGTCTTTACCATCGCCGAACGCGCCGCACCGCCTGCCAAGGGCCCGGGCGAAGCGCCCACAGTCTCCAGCCGCTCCACCACGCAGGCGGCGCCCAAGCCTGCCGCTGCGACCACGAGCGCCGCGCCCGCGGCAGAGGCTGCGACCCCCGCCACCGCCCCTGTGGCAGAGGGCAGCAAGCCCAAACCGCTCGACGCGCCGCAGGGCAAGGCCGATGACCTCAAGCAGATCACCGGCGTCGGCCCCGTGCTCGAGGGCAAGCTGAACGATATGGGGATCTACCATTTCTGGCAGATCGCAAACTGGACCGACAAGGAAATCGCCTGGGTCGAAGAGCATCTGAACTTCAAGGGCCGGATCGAGCGCGATGACTGGATCGCGCAGGCCGGGAAACTGTCGGACAGCACGGCGTCGAAACCCTCGGCCTGACACCCTGCGCTTGGCGGGGCCTGGAATGGCACTACCCTGACGGGCAATCCTGTGCAGGCCTGACTGGACATGCAGACCGACGCCCCGCTGATCCCCCGCCCCGAGGGGCTGTATTGCCCCGAGGGGGATTTCCATATCGACCCCGTGCGCCCGGTCGCGCGGGCGCTCATCACCCATGGCCATGCCGATCACGCCCGCGCAGGCCATGGCGCGGTCATGGCAACACGCCAGACGCTCGATATCATGGCGCTGCGCTATGGCGCGGATTTCGCCGGCAGCCGCCAGATCGCCGATGGCCCCACGCGCATCAACGGGGTGACAGTCGCGTTTCACCCCGCGGGCCATGTGCTGGGCTCGGCCCAGATCGCGCTGAGCACAGGCGGCCAGCGCATCACCATCACCGGCGATTACACCCGCACCCCAAACGCTGCCTGCGCGCCGTGGGAAGCTGTGCCCTGCGACATTCTCGTGACCGAGGCGACCTTTGCCCTGCCGGTCTTTCGCCACCCCGACCCGATGGAGGAGATCGCGAAACTGCTCGCCTCTGTCCGCGCATTCCCGGACCGGGCGCATCTGATCGGCGCCTATGCGCTGGGCAAGGCGCAGCGGGTCATCATGCTGTTGCGCGCGGCTGGCTATGACGCGCCCATCTACATCCACGGCGCGCTCACGAAGCTGTGCGACTATCACATCACCCAAGGCGTCGCGCTGGGCGATCTGCGCCCCGCGACCGTGGCGCGCGGGCGCAAGGGTGATTTTGCGGGCGCCATCATCCTCGCCCCGCCCTCGGCCTTTGCCGCGACCTGGGCGCAGCGCTTTCCCGACCCGGTGATTGCCTTCGCCTCGGGCTGGATGCAGGTGCGCGCGCGGGCGCGGCAGCGCGGCGTGGAATTGCCGCTGGTGATTTCCGATCACGTGGACTGGCCGCAACTGACCCAGACCATCACCGAATTGAACCCGGCAGAAACCTGGGTCACCCATGGCCGCGAGGATGCGATCCTGCGCTGGTGCGCGCTGGAAGGGCGCTCCGCCCGCCCCCTCGCGCTGGTGGGGTATGAGGATGAACCCGAATGATCGCCGGTTTCGCCGAATTGCTGGAGCGTCTGGCCTTTACCCCGCAGCGCAAGCGCAAGCTGGCGCATCTGGTGCAGTTCTTCGCCACCCGCCCCGACCCCGAACGCGGGCTGGCGCTGGCCGCGCTGACGGGCGATCTGGAATTGCGCAGCGTCACCCCCTCTATGCTGCGCGAGATGGTGCGCGCCCGCGTCGATGCCGAACTCTTCGCCATCAGCTATGATTTCGTCGGCGATCTGGCCGAAACCATCGCGCTGATCTGGCCGGGGCAGGGGGCCGAGAGCAATGCGATCCTGCCCGATCTGGTGGCCGAGTTGCAGGTGACCAGGAAAGCCGACCTGCCTGCGCGCATCGCCACACGCCTTGACCAGATGCGCCCGACCGAACGCTATGCCTATCTCAAACTCGCGACCGGGGGGCTGCGCGTGGGCGTGTCGGCGCGGCTGGCCCGGCAGGCGCTGGCGGAATTCGGCGCGATCGATCTGACAGAGGTCGAGGAGATCTGGCACGGCCTGACCCCGCCCTATACCGAATTGTTCGCCTGGGCCGAGGGCGGGGAAAAACCCGTCTCTGCCGCCCGCGCGCCGTTTCGCCCGGTCATGCTGTCCACGCCCACGGATCTGGACGCGCTGCGCCCGCTGGACCCCGCCGCCTATCTCGCCGAATGGAAATGGGACGGCATCCGCGTGCAGGCCGTGGCTGAAGGCGGCACACGCAAGCTCTATTCCCGCACTGGCGATGATATCTCGGCGGCCTTCCCCGATATCGTCGCCGCGATGGAATTCGAAGGCGCGCTTGATGGCGAATTGCTGGTGCGGCGCGGGGATCAGGTCGCCCCCTTCAACGATCTGCAAACGCGGCTGGGGCGCAAGACGGTCAGCCGCAAGATGCTGGGCAGCCATCCGGCGGCGCTGCGGCTTTACGATGTGATGCTGTGGGACGGGGCCGACCTGCGCGACCAGCCGCTCAGTCACCGCCGCGCGGTTCTGGAACGCGCCGTCGCGACACTCGATCCTGCGCGCATGGACCTCTCGGCCCTCTTGCCCTTTGACAATTGGGACGCGCTCGCCGCCCTGCGCGCCGACCCGCCCGAGGCGGTGATCGAGGGGCTGATGATCAAGCATCGCGACAGCCCCTATCTGGCAGGCCGCATCAAGGGGCATTGGTTCAAATGGAAGCGCGATCCCATGCTGGTCGATGCCGTGCTGCTCTATGCCCAGCGCGGGCATGGCAAACGCTCGGGCTATTATTCCGATTTCACCTTTGGCCTGTGGGATGGCGACCAGCTTGTGCCCGTGGGCAAGGCGTATTTCGGCTTTACCGATGCCGAATTGCGCGATCTGGACCGTTTCGTGCGCAACAACACAGTGGACCGCTTCGGCCCCGTCCGCGCGGTCGCACCCACCAGGGTGGTCGAGGTCGCGTTCGAAGGGCTCAACCGCTCCACGCGCCACAAATCCGGGGTCGCGATGCGCTTTCCCCGCATCTCGCGCCTGCGCGACGACAAGCCCGCGTCCGAGGCCGATCGCCTGACCAGTTTGCTGAACCTGTTGCCCTGAGCGCGCCGCTTTCCTATCGTGCCTGAGCGTCGGGGGGTGGATTTACAAGCCACCCGCGCCCCGATATGAACAGTGCAGACGCATGTTAGCGGTAACTGCACGCCGCGCCCGGACCAAGTAATCTGAAGGAGAGGGACCTGATGACTGTCAAGCTTGCCATCAACGGCTTTGGCCGGATCGGGCGCAATGTCCTGCGCGCGATGATCGAACTGAACCGCACCGATATCGAGATCGTGGCGATCAACGATCTGGGCCCGGTGGACTATAACGCCCATCTGCTGGAATTCGATTCGGTCCATGGCCGCTTTCCCGGCACGGTGACATGCGGCGAGGACTGGATCGATGTCGGGCGCGGCAAGATCCGCGCCACCGCCATCCGCACGCCCGAGGATCTGCCCTGGGGCGATGTCGATATCGCGCTGGAATGCTCGGGCGTGTTCAATGCGCGCGACAAGGCGGCGCTGCATCTGAAGAACGGATCGAAACGCGTGCTCGTGTCGGCCCCGGCCTCGGGGGCCGACAAGACAGTGGTTTACGGCGTCAACCATGATGTGCTGACCGCAGAAGATACCATCGTGTCGAACGCGTCCTGCACGACGAACTGCCTCGCCCCCGTGGCCAAGGCGCTGAATGACGCGGTGGGCATCACCCGCGGGTTCATGACGACGATCCACAGCTACACGGGCGATCAGCCCACGCTGGATACGATGCACAAGGACCTCTACCGCGCGCGCGCCGCAGCGCTCAGCATGATCCCCACCTCGACCGGGGCGGCCAAGGCGGTGGGGCTGGTGCTGCCGGAACTGGCGGGCAAGCTGGACGGTGTGGCGCTGCGCGTGCCCACGCCCAATGTCTCTGCCGTCGATCTGGTATTCGAGGCCGCGCGCGACACCACCGCAGATGAGGTCAACGCCGCCATCCGCGCCGCCGCCGATGGCCCGATGAAAGGCGTGCTGGGCTATACGGATCGCAAGAATGTGTCGGTCGATTTCAACCATGATCCGCATTCCTCGGTCTTTCACACGCTCGAGACCAAGGTGATGGAAGGGCGGATGGTGCGCATCCTGTCCTGGTATGACAATGAATGGGGCTTTTCCTGCCGGATGCTCGACACGGCGGCAGTCATGGCCGCGCAGCGCTGATGGGGTTTGCAGCCCGCGTCAGACCGGGTATGCCCCCGGTCATGACGCAGCCAAGGGGGCACAAGCGATGGGCTTTGACCGCAAGATCAGGATTGCACCGTCGATCCTGTCGGCAGATTTCGCCGATTTCGGGCGCGAGATCCGCGCGATAGAGGCGCAGGGCGCCGATTGGGTGCATGTCGATGTGATGGACGGGCATTTCGTGCCCAACCTGACCTTCGGCCCGCCCGCTGTCGCCGCCTTTCGCCGCCATGTGCAGACGGTCATGGACGTGCATCTGATGATCGCGCCGGTGGACCCCTATATCGACGCCTATGCGCAGGCCGGCGCCGATATCCTGACCGCGCATGTCGAGGCCGGGCCCCATATCCACCGCACGCTACAGGCGATCCGGGCTGCGGGCATGAAAGCGGGGGTCGCGCTGAACCCCGGCACCCCGGCCGAATCGGTGGCGCATCTGCTGGACATGGTCGATCTGGTCTGCGTGATGACGGTCAATCCCGGCTTTGGCGGGCAGAGCTTCATCGACCTGCGGGGCAAGATCCGCGCGCTGCGCACCATGATCGGTGACCGCCCCATCCATATCCAGATCGATGGCGGGGTGACGCCGCAGACCGCACCCCTGGTCGCGCAGGCGGGGGCGGATGTGCTGGTCGCGGGTTCTGCCGTGTTCAAGGGCGGCTCGGTTGACAGCCCCGAGGTCTATGGGTCCAATATCCGGGCCATCCGCGTGGCCGCCGAAGGCATTGTTGTCTGACGCCACGCCAATCGCCACGACAAGGAGGTCCCCCATGGCCGCGACACCCCCCGTTTGCGATTTCGGCTGGAAAGCCCCGGATTTCACCCTGCCCGCGACCGATGGCCGAACCTATGCGCTGTCCGATGTCGCGGGGCCCAGGGGCACGCTGGTCATGTTCATCTGCAACCATTGCCCCTATGTGCTGGCCGTGCTGGACCGTATCCTGCGCGATGCGCGCGATCTGCAGGCGATGGGCGTCGGCGTCGCGGCGATCTGCTCGAACGATGCCACGACCCACCCGGATGACAGTTTCGACAACATGCGCGCCATGGCGGAAAAGCATGGCTTCCCCTTTCCCTATCTGCATGACGAAAGCCAGGATGTCGCGCGCGCCTGGGGCGCGGCCTGCACGCCCGATTTCTTTGGCCTGAACGCAGACGGCGCGCTGCAATATCGCGGGCGGCTGGATGCCTCGGGGCGCAACCCCGCCCCAGAGGGCGCAGACCGTGAGTTGTTCGAAGCGATGCGCCTGATCGCCGAGAGGGGCGAGGGGCCGCGCGATCAGACCCCCTCCATGGGGTGTTCGATCAAGTGGAAAGCGGCGTGACAGAGGCACATGCAGAATGTGACAGCGTTGCAGCATGTCATGGCCAGAATGGCCCCGCACCGCGGGTCTGACCGTGCGCGGCTGCACATGCCGCATCCCGGCGCCTGCGCTGGGTAGCATCTCGGCAGCCGCTGTCACATAACTGTTTTGGAACTGTCACAGAAACGATCTACAAGCGCGCGAGAGACTGTCATCTGAACATTGGGTGCCGCCCGAATGCCGAATATCCGTCCTGCGACGCTGATCGCCG
>PWWF01000212.1 GCA_003561595.1 Paracoccaceae bacterium
GCGGATTTCGATATGGATGAGGTGCCGGGCACCGCGCCGGAACCGCAACAGCGCGACGGGCTGGATTTCATCCTGCATGAGAAGCGATCCGCATGAGCCGCGCGCCCCGGCATATCCTGCGCGCGGCGGTTGCGGTTGCGTCGCTGATGGCCATGCAGGCCAGCGCGCAGATCATTCGGCTTGATCCGCCCACTGACGGCGACCCGGCACCGGAGGAGGAGACCACCGCCCCCCGTATCGACCTGCCCTCTCTGGGGCTGACCGGGCGCTCCGGCACTACCCTGACCCTGGACCCGGAGCGCGCTGATACAGGCCCGCGCGCGGAATTGCTGCCGCTGCGGAAGGAACGGCTGAGCGGGCAACACAATGCGGTCGCGCGGCTGACGGGCGAATCCGCGCAAGAACGCTTCATCCTGTTCCTGCCCGACGCACCCGGCGCGACCGAGCTTGAACTGGCCCTGCGCAGCGGGATCGACACGCTGCCCGACCGCTCGTCGCTGCGCGTTGCCGTCAATGGTTTGGATCTGGGGCAGACCCGGCCCGCCAGCTTTGATGAATTCGCCACCGCGCGGTTTGATGTGCCCGAGGGCGTGCTGCGCCCCGGCCCTAACCTGGTCGAGGTCAGCGCCCGCCATACCCACCGGATCGCCTGTGGTGCGGATGCGTCCTTTGCCCTGTGGACCGAGATCGATCTGCGGCGCAGTGGTGTGACAATGGCGTCCGACCGTTTCGCGCTTGGCCCCGAAGGATTCATTGCCGCGATTGCGGCGCAGACGGCACGTGGCGCGCCGGTCACCTTTCACCGCCCCGACCCCGAGGAATCGATGGTCGATGTCGCGCCCTTTATCGCGCGCGCGGCCATCGCGCTTGGGGGCACACCGCCAGAGATTGTCAGCGCGCCTTACTGGAGGGCCGATGGCGAGGTGGCGCAGCTTGCGCGCGTCACGGCCTTTCCGCCGGGCGAGGGGCCGGAAATGCCCCGGTTCCGGCGCGGTGGTGACGGGTCGATTGTTCTGCTGCTGGACCAGTCCCACGATTATGACGATGTGCTGGGCACGCTGTTCCCGTCGGCATCGGTCATGCCGAACCGGGGGCCAGCGATGCTGCGTCCGGGCGCACCGCGCGCCTTGTCGGACCTTGGCGTGTCGCGATTGCAGGGGCAGGGGCGGTATCAGCAACTGACGGTCGATTTCGCGCTGCCCTGGGACTGGATGCTGCTGGCATCGCAGCGCGCGCGGCTGGATCTGGATTATCGCTTTGCTGCCGACCTGCCCGAGGGCGCGCTGCTTCTGGTCAAGATCAACGGGACGACAGTGCGCCTGTTGCCGCTGGATCGCGACGGCGGGCAGGCATTGCCGACCCTGCCGATCACCTTTGCCGCGCGGCTGCTGCATCCGGGGATCAACCGGCTGGAATTCGAGGCGCTGATCCCCGGTGACCCGCCGGACATGGCCTGCCCGCCGCTGGATGGTGCGATCCTGGAGGTGTCGGCCGGCAGCCGGCTTTTCGTGCCGGACGCGCCCGATATGGTGCAGCCTTCGATCGACCGGGCGCTGGCATCTGTCGCGCCGCGCAATGTCGCGCTCAGTGACCGCGCCGCCGAACAATTGCCGCCGGGGCTGGTGCCGCAGATTGCCGCCGCGCTGCTGGTCGCCCCAGAAGAGACGCGGCTGATCGATACGGCTGCGCGGCTGCGCGTGGGCATCCTGTCCGATCTGGACGAGATGCAGACCCAATTGCCCCGTACCGCTGTGCGCGCGCTGTTTCAGGCCATGGGCCTTGGCGCATTCCGGTCCGATGACGCGCCATCCGAGGCGACGCCTTGGGAAACCGTCTCGGGGTCGCGCGGGGTGCTGGGGCGGCTGGGCCTGACCGAGATGGCGGCGCTGCCCGGACGCGCGCGCGACACGCTGGTCGGGCTGGTGCGCGGAGAGACGCCGCCACTGGAAGAGTGGCTGGCCGACAAGGATGCGCAGATCGCCCTGTTGCAGCCTGACATGCAGCACCCAGAGGATGTCTGGATGATCCTGTCGCCGAATATCGACCCGACGCTGGCCGCGACGGCACTGGCGGCCAGCCGTGTCAGCCATGATGGCCCGCGTGGGCAGGTGGCGGTGTATTCCGAGGGGCGCGGCTGGGCAAGCTGGACCGCGCCCGACCGTCCGCTGACCCTGCGCGACACGCTGTCGCCGGGGAATTTCCGCGCGGTCATGGGCAATTACGCCACGACCGCCCCGCTGCCTTTCATCGGCACGATACTGGGGCTGACATTGCTGTCGGCGGCGGTCGCGCTGGCGGTGCTTTTGCTGACACGGAGGCGTTCGCGATGAACAGGCGGTCCTTTATGAGCATGAGCGCAGGCACCGCCCTTGCCGGGCTGGGCGCGGGGATCGTGGCGGGGGGTGCCGGGGCCGAGACGCCGCGCGGGCCGGCGCATCCGCTCTGGCCGCTCTGGCAGTCCTGGAAGGACGCGCATCTGGATTTCAGTGGCCGGGTCATCGACGCGCCGCAGCGCAGCGCCAGCCATTCCGAAGGGCAGGGCTATGGCATGCTGCTGGCCGCCGAATTCGGGGACAGCGCGGCCTTTGACCGGATGGCGGACTGGACGCATACCAATCTTGCGATCCGGGGCGACAATCTGCTGGCATGGCGCTGGCTGCCCGACACGCCGGAACGTGTGCCCGATATGAACAATGCCAGCGACGGGGATCTGTTCTATGCCTGGGCGCTGTTGCGCGGCAGTGACGTATTTGGCCAGACCCGCTGGCGCAGCCGTGCGATGGATGTGGTGGCCGATCTGGTGCGCCTGTGCATCGCCTCGCGGCCCGACCGTCCCGGCACGCCGATCCTGCTGCCTGCCGAAACCGGCTTCGTCAATGACGACCGCATCGTGTTCAACCCCTCCTACATCATGCCGCGCGCCATGCGCGAACTGGCATCGGCATCGGGTGATATGCAACTGGCGCGCGCCGCAGAGTCCGGGCTGGCGCTGATGGAGGAACTGGCCGGTCAGGGCCTGACGCCGGACTGGCTGGAGCTGTCCGCAGGTGGTCCGCGCCCGGCCGAGGGGTTTTCGCCCCATGCGGGGTATGAGGCGATCCGCGTGCCGCTGTTCCTGCTATGGTCGGGTGATTACCGGCATCCGGCAGCGCTGCGGGCGGCGGATGCGATGTCACGCGCGCCCGAGGGGCGGGCAGGTGTGGTCATGGATGCCCGCACGGGCGAAATACTCGAATACAGCCAGGATGCAGGCTATCGCGCCGTGGCCGCGCTGACCCAATGTGTCGCGTTTGACGAGGTCGGGTCGGCCATACCGCCCTTTGCGGGTAATCAGCCCTATTACCCGGCCAGCTTGCATCTGTTCACACTACTGGCCCAGATGGAGATGTTTCCCGCATGTCGTCCGATCTGATCCGCGCGCTGCGCTGCGGCCTTGTTGCCCTGAGTTGCGCCCTTGCCAC
>PWWF01000275.1 GCA_003561595.1 Paracoccaceae bacterium
AAGGCGGGCTTTTCGGCGATGGTCTCGGCGCGGGCATTGATCAGCAGCGGGCCATCGGTTTCCGAGCCGTACCAACGCGGCAGGAACCCCCAGCGCATCGGCCCCAGATGGCGCTGGCCTGCGCGGCTGATGACCGTCGCGACCGGTTGCGTGGGGCAGATATTGTAGCGCGGCACGGGCGGCAGGTCATTGGCCGGGGCCGCCGCAAATGCCTGCGCCATGGCGTCATCGGGCAGCGTGATGGCAAAGCGTCCGCACATGGGCGTCAGCTTAGCCCGGCGCGGCGCGTGTGGAAAGCGCGGGGCGGCGGGCCAGCATCAGCCCGGCGATGATGATCGCGAGCGCAAGGATGAAGCGGCCGGGCAGATCCTCGTTCAGCACGATCACGCCCAGAAGGACCGACCAGACCGGCACATGATAGTTGACCTGCGACAGAAAGCTGGGGCCCGCGCTGCGGATCACGCTGACCAGCAGCAGAGTGGCAAAGCCCGTGGGCAAAAGCCCCAGATACAAGAGTGCGAGCAGGGGCCGCGCGTCCGGAATGGGCGGCAGGCCGTCTGTTACTAGCGCCACGGGTAGCATGAACGCACTGGCCGACCACAGCGCGATCATGCCAAAGCCGATCGGGTGCACCTCGGGGCAGCGGCGGGTCAGGATCGCGCCCACCGCGTAGCTGAGGGCAGCCGCCAGACAGCCCAGCCGCGCCGCTGCCTCGAATTCCGAGCCCGAGGCCGCCATCACGCCCGGCCCGATCAGCACGCCCACGCCCAGCAGCCCCAGCACGAAGCCGCCCGCCTTGGTGCGGGTCAGCCCTTCGCCCGGCACCAGAAAATGCGCGAAACCGATCACGAATAGCGGGATTGCGGCCATCGAGATCCCGGCAAAGCCGGATGTCACATGCTGTTGTGACCAGCCCAGCAGGAAAAACGGCAGCGCGTTGGAAAACACCCCCATCCCCAGCGCGAACCCCCACACCGGCGCCCCGCGCGGCAGGCGCACCCCCATTGCGATGGCAAAGACCGACAGGGTCAACGCCCCGATGGCGATGCGCCCGCTGGCCACCCAAATGGGCGCATAGCCTTCAAGCGCGATGGCGATGCCCAGAAAGGATGCCCCCCAGATCAGGCCAAGCGTGATCAGGGCGATCCAGTTGCCGAGTGTAGGGGTTGCGGGCATGGGGGGGCTCGTGTTCTTCTTGAACGTGTGAACTAACGCGCGCCTGCCCCCTTGTCCAGAGCACCGCTTGCCAAGGCGGCGCGAAGCGGCAAGGGTAGGGCATGGACGCAGTGCTTTATCAGGAACTGATCCGGCGCAAGCGCGATGGCGGCACGCTGTCGGCGGCGGAGATTGCGTCGCTGGTCGGGGGCATCACCTTGGGCGGGTTGAGTGACGCGCAGCTTGGCGCGTTCGCCATGGCCGTGGTGCTGCGCGGGATGGAGTTGTCCGAACGCGTCGCGTTGACCGAGGCGATGCGCGATTCGGGCGAGGTGCTCGAATGGGCGCGCGGCCCGGTGGTGGACAAGCATTCCACGGGCGGCATTGGCGATACCGTGTCGCTGGTGCTGGCCCCGGCCTTGGCGGCCTGCGGGGCGGTGGTGCCCATGATCTCGGGTCGGGGCCTGGGCCATACAGGCGGCACGCTGGACAAGCTGGAGGCGATACCCGGCTATGACGTGGCCCCTGATGGCGCGCGCCTGCGCCGCGTGGTGGATCAGGTGGGCTGCGCGATTATCGGGCAGACAGGCTCGCTGGCGCCTGCGGACCGGCGATTCTATGCCGTGCGCGATGTGACCGCGACGGTCGAGTCGCGCGATCTGATCACGGCCTCGATCCTGTCGAAAAAGCTCGCCGCCGGGCTTGGGGCGCTGGTGCTGGATGTGAAATGCGGCAATGGCGCCTTCATGCCCGATCTGGCCGCTGCCGAAGGGCTGGCGCGCGCGCTGGTCGAGGTCGCCAATGGCGCGGGCTGTCCGACCAGCGCGCTGATCACCGACATGAACGCGCCTTTGGCCGCCGCCGCCGGAAACGCGCTGGAAGTGGCCGTCGCGGTGGACATGCTGTCGGGGCGGGCGCGCGACCCGCGCCTGCATGCGCTGACCCTTGCGCTGGGGGCCGAGGCGCTGGTGCAGGCCGGGCTGGCCACGGGCGCGGATGAGGGGCAAGGCAAGATCGCCGCCGCGCTTGACAGTGGTGCGGCCGCCGAGCGCTTCGGCCAGATGGTCGCGGCCCTTGGCGGGCCTGCGGATTTTCTGGAACATATGGCCGCGCATCTGCCCACAGCCCCGGTGATCCGCACGGTTCCGGCCCCGAGGGCCGGGGTGGTCGCGGGCTATGACACGCGGGCGCTGGGGCTGGCCGTGATCGGGCTGGGCGGCGGGCGCAGGCAGGCGGAGGACCGGATCGATCCGCGCGTGGGTCTGTCGCAGATCGTGGCGGTGGGGCAGCCGGTCAGCGCGGGCGATCCGGTCGCGTTGGTCCATGCCGCCGATGAGGCCAGCGCCGCGCGGGCCGTGGCAGAGGTCACCGCCGCCTGCCGGATCGCTGAAAGTGCAAGCGCCGGGCCGCTGGTGCTGGGGCGGATCGCCTGATCACCGCCGCCGCCCGACAAGTGCCACACCGCCAAGCAGCGCCGCCAGCAGCGCAAGGATCGGCCAGTCGCCCAACCGCGCATAGGGCGTGGGCGGCAGCGCGCCGGGCAGGGGGGCATCGAGATACCCGGCCTCCCCCAGCGCCAGTGTATCGACCACGCCCCCGCGCGCGTCGATCACGGCCGATACGCCCGTATTGGCCGAGCGCAGCAAGGGCAGCCCCTGTTCGACCGCGCGCAACCGCGCCTGCGCCAGATGCTGGAACGGGCCGGTCAACTCGCCGAACCACGCGTCATTCGTGACCTGCATGATCCAGTCGGGGCGGGTGTCGGTGCGCAGATGGCGGGGAAAGATCGCCTCGTAACAGATCAGGGGCAGGGCGGTGCCGAAGGGCCCCATATCCAGCACCACGGGGCCGGGGCCCGCGCTGTAGCCCGAAAGCTGGCGCGCGGCAAAGCCCGCATAGCCGGGGCCGAGGATCGCCTCGACCAGCGGCACATATTCGCCAAAGGGCACAAGGTGATGCTTGTCATAAATCGTGTCGATCTGCGCCTGCGTGTCCATCAGCGCCAGACTGTTGAAGAAGCGATCCTCCTCGATGCGCTGGACGCCAAAGGCCAGCCGCGTCTCGGGGCCTTGCAGCGCGATGGAATCAGCCATGATGTCGAGCGCGTCGCCCGCATATTCCAGCAGGAAAGGCACAGAGGTTTCGGGCCAGATGATCAGTTGCGGCGCCGGGTTGGCGGGCATGGCGCTGAGGTCCAGAAGCCGGTTGAAGAACAGCTCGATATTCTCTTCGCGCCATTTCTCGTCCTGCGGCGCATTGGGCTGGACCAGCCGGATGGTCCCGTCACGCGCGGGCGGCAGATCGGTCTGGCCCGCGCCCCAGACCCAGACGCCGCCAAGAAGCGCAAGCGACAGCACCGCACCCGCCCCGCGCTGGACAAGGCTGCGCCCCAGCACGGGCAGCAGCGCGGCGATCAGCAGCAGCAGGCTCAGCCCGCCTGCGCCGGTCAGTGCGGCAAGCTGCATCATCGGCGTGCCGATCACCCCATGGCCCAGCATCGCCCAGGGAAAGCCCGTGAACACCCAGCCGCGCGCCAGTTCCAACAGCGCGAGCGCCGCGATCAGCGCCAGCAGCCGCGCGCGCCCGGTCGCAACTCGCGCCGCCACCCAGCCCGCCACGGCCCAGAACAGCCCCATACCCACGGCCATCGCGACGAGCGCAAAAGGGGCCATCCAGCCATGAATCTCGGGTTCCACGAAAAACGGCTCGACGATCCAGAAGAGTGCCGCGCCGAAATAGCCCGTGCCTGCCAGCCACAGCCGCCCGCCCCAGGCGCGGGGTGGGGCGGACAGGGGCAGGGCGGCCAGCAGACCCGCCAGCGCCAGCGCTGACAGCCACCACCAGCCCAGCGGCGCCTGACCGGCGGCCGCCAGCACGCCCAGCCCCCCGAACAGGCCCGCAAGGCGCAGGCGCGCGCGCCATGGGCGGGATGGGGCAGTTTGCGTCATCCAGGGCCCAGAGCTATTGCGCCGCGTCGCGCAGCGCTTCGGGCAGATGCACGCGCAGGCGGTGGATGCGGCGGGGATCAGCCTCGATCACTTCGAATTCCACGCCCGAGGGATGGGCGATCACCTCTCCGCGCACCGGCACGCGGCCCGAGAGCAGAAAGACCAGACCGCCCAGCGATTCGATCTCTTCCTCTTCCTCGGCATCGGTCAGGGCAAAGCCCAGTTGCTCTTCCAGCTCTTCCGTGGGGGTGCGGGCTTCGACCAGCATGGTGCTGTCGCTTTCGCGCAGGATGTTCACCTCGTCTTCGGTGTCATGCTCATCCTCGATCTCGCCCACGACCTGTTCCAGCAGATCCTCGATCGTGGCCAGCCCGTCCACCCCGCCATATTCGTCGATCACCAGCGCGAAATGCGTCCGCTCGGCCTGCATCTTGCGCAGCAGGACGGCCAGCGGCATCGAGGGCGGCACATAGAGGATGGGGCGCAAGAGCGCCTTGAGGTCAATCTCGTGATGGCCGTTGAACCCGTAATGCAGCGCCAGATCCTTCAGCAGCAACAGGCCCAGCGGCGTGTCCAGTGTCTCATCATAGACCGGAATGCGCGAATAGCCCGAATCGCGAAAGGCCGCGACAATGTCGGCCAGGCTCGCGCCCTGTTCCAGCGCCACGATTTCGGCCTTGGGGATGGCGACATCCTCGACCCGCAAATCCTGCAGCCGGGCAAGGCCCGGCAGGGTCTGCCCCAGCGCGCGCGCCTTGGAGGCGCCTTCGTCATCATCGGGGGTCAAGGCATCGAACAAGCGGCCCAACAGGCCACGGCTTTCGGTCTCTCTGGGATCATCCTGCGCGCGCTGCGCCGCAGTAGATCCGTCGGTTGTGTCGCCCATCGGTCCTTTCCGGGGTTAATCTGGCCAGATTGCCAAGCTTTCATATGGGTCCGCGACCCCTATCTGCGCAAGTATGGCGATTTCGGTTTCTTCCATCAACGCGGCATCTTTGTCACGCAGGTGATCATAGCCCAGAAGATGTAACACCGAATGAACAACCAGATGTGACAGATGCGCGTCCAGTGTCTTGCCCTGCTCGACCGCCTCGCGCGCGCAGGTCTGATGGGCCAGCGCGATATTGCCCAGACCCACCGGATCATCGCTGTCACCGGGCGGGGGCGGGGCAGGGCGTGTGCCATCGGTATCGGCGGCCAGATCCCATTCGGGCCAGGACAGCACATTCGTGGGCTGCGCTTTGCCCCGGAAATCGGCGTTCAGCGTGGCGATACGCGCATCATCGCAAGCCAGGATCACGATTTCGTATCCCGCCGCGCCATGGCCCAGATGCGCCAGCGTCGCGCCCGCCGCGCGTTCGGCCAGGGCCGCCAGCCTGTCGCTGTCCCAGTCCGGAGACTCGATCACCAGCGCGACCAGCGGATCAGGCACTGGTGATTTCATCCTTTTCATAGGCCCGGATGATCCGCGCGACCAGCGGGTGGCGTACCACATCTTCCGATGTGAAATAGCTGAAAGTGATGCCCTGCACCCCGTCAAGGATGCGTTCCGCCGCGCGCAGCCCCGATTGCACGCCGCGCGGCAGGTCCACCTGAGAGCGATCGCCCGTGATGACCATGCGCGACCCTTCGCCCAGCCGGGTCAGGAACATCTTCATCTGCATCTCGGTCGCGTTCTGCGCCTCATCCAGCACGATAAAGGCATTGGACAGCGTGCGCCCGCGCATGAAGGCCAGGGGCGCAATCTCGATCCGGCGCTCTTCCATCAGTTTCTGCAACTGCTTGCCGGGCAGGAAATCATTCAGCGCGTCATAGAGCGGCTGCATGTAGGGATCGACCTTTTCCTTCATGTCCCCGGGCAGAAAGCCCAGCCGCTCGCCCGCCTCGACCGCAGGGCGCGACAGGATGATCTTGTCGACCATGCCATCGGCAAACATCTGCACCGCGACCGCGACCGCGATATAGGTCTTGCCCGTGCCCGCGGGGCCGATGCCGAAATTCAACTCGGTATCCAGAAGCGCGCGGGTGTAATCCTGCTGCGCCTTGGTGCGGGGCGCGATCATCTTCTTGCGGGTGCGGATTTCCAGCTGCCCGGTGCGAAACATCTCCAACTGGCCTTGCGGGCCTTCGCGCGCCTCGGGCGTGCCCAGCCGGATCAGGGCGGCGATATCGCCCTCTTCAATGGCGCGCCCCTCTTCCAGCGACTGATAGAGCGCGGTCAGGATATTGACCGCCTGGCCGCGCGCATCCTCGGCGCCGATGATGTCCAGCAGGTTGCCGCGCCGGATGATCTGCACGCCAAGATGGCTTTCCAGATGGGTCAGGTTGCGGTCGAATTCGCCGCACAGATCCACCAGCAGGCGATTATCCGAAAATTCCAGATGCGAGAGGCTTTGTCCGGTTTCGGGCGACGGGGGGGTCAAGGCGCTGATGCCCAAGCAGTTCTCCCATGCAAGCCAGAGGGGCCGTGAGTCGATGTGGTCATGCTGCCAAGCGCGCAGCCATCGCGCAAGGGGTGATTTCGGGGTGCGGTCAAAAACCTGCCATATCCGGGGGCATGTCGTGGAACTGACACAAAATCTGGCGCGCTCACCCTCACGCCGCGATCTCGCCGCGCAGCGAATTGGCCGCGCTTTCCACAATGCGCACGCGCGCGATCTGCCCGACCTGTGCGCGGGGGTCGGCCACATGCACGGCATGCAGATAGTCGGATTTGCCCACCATCTGCCCCGGCAACCGGCCTGGTTTCTCGAACAGGACCGACACCTCGCGCCCGACCATCTCGGCCTGCAGGTCGCGCTGCTGCTCGGTCAACAGCGCCTGCAGGCGGCGCAGCCGGTCGCTGGCGACATCATCTGGCACATCCGCGCGCTCTGCTGCCGGGGTGCCGGGGCGTGCGGAATACTTGAAGCTATAGGCCTGCCCGTAACGGACCTCGCGCACCAACGCCATCGTGTCCTCGAAATCCTGCTCGGTCTCGCCGGGGAAGCCCACGATGAAATCCCCCGACAAAAGCAGGTCAGGCCGGGCCGCGCGCAGCCGTTCGATCACGCGCAGATACTGCGCGGCGCTGTGCTTGCGGTTCATCGCCTTGAGGATCCGGTCGCTGCCGGATTGCACCGGCAGATGCAGATAGGGCATCAGCTTGGGCTCATCCCCATGCGCGGCGATCAGGTCATCATCCATGTCATTGGGGTGCGATGTGGTGAAGCGTATCCGCTCCAGCCCGTCGATGCGCGCCATCTCGCGGATCAGCCGCGCCAGCGACCACGCGCCCCCGTCGCCCGCGCCGTGATAGGCATTGACGTTCTGACCCAAGAGCGTGATTTCGCACACGCCGCGTTCGACCAGATCGCGCGCCTCGCGCAGCACGCGGTCCACAGGGCGCGACACTTCGGCCCCGCGCGTATAGGGCACCACGCAAAAGGCGCAGAACTTGTCGCAGCCTTCCTGCACGGTCAGAAATGCCGCAGGCGCACGCCGCGCGCGCGGGCCCTTGGGCAGATGCTCGAACTTGTCTTCCTCGGGGAACTCGGTATCCACGGCACGCTCGCCCGCGCGCACGGCACGTTCCATCGCGGGCAGGCGGTGATAGGTCTGCGGCCCCACCACCAGATCGACCAGCGGCGCGCGGCGCATGATCTCCTCACCCTCGGCCTGCGCCACGCAGCCCGCGACCCCGATCTTCAGGTCGGGATTGGCAGATTTCAGAGGCTTCAGCCGGCCCAGTTCGGAATAGACCTTTTCGGCGGCCTTCTCGCGGATATGACACGTGTTCAGCAGGATCATGTCGGCCTGATCGGGCGTATCCGTGACCGTATAGCCCGACGCGCCCAGCGCTTCGGCCATGCGTTCACTGTCATAGACATTCATCTGACAGCCATAGGTCTTGATGAACAGTTTCTTCGCGTCCGTCATGAAACTCTCGCGCCGGTCGGTGGGGTTGGGGGTCACATAACCGCGCTTTGGACCTGGGGCAAGCTGAGGGTCGCGCGAATGGGCAGATGATCGGACGCCTTGCGCGCCAGCACGGATTCATGCGCGCGCAGTTCGCCGATCTCGGCCCGTCTGCAGCCGATGATCCGGTCCAGCGGCAGCACTGGCATCTGCGCGGGAAAGCTGGCCATCGTCTGGGCCGAGCGTTTGACGGCGCGCAACTCGCGCCGCAGCGGCATCAGCGAACAGCCCGCCCCCAGCCGCCATTCATTGAAATCACCCATCACCAGCGAGGGGCGGCCATCCCCGGCCTCGATCTCGCGCGACAGAAACCGCGCCTGCAACAGACGCGACTGGTGCAACAGCCCCAAGTGCGCCGCGATCACACGCAGCGGCTGGCCCGCAATGCGGATATCGGCCACGATGGCGCCACGCGGCTCCAGCCCCGGCAGGGTGACGGCGCGCGCCTCCTCGACCTCGGCGCCGCGCAACAGCAGCAGGTTGCCATGCCAGCCATGGGCCCGCAGGCCCAGCCGGTCGGTCAGCGCCACGGGCGTCAGCCCGGTCATCTCCTGCAGCAATTCGGGGTCGAGCACACCGCGCCGGTCGCCAAAGCGGCGATCCACTTCCTGCAATGCCACGATATCCGCGCCCAATTCGCCGATCACACGAACCGTGCGGTTCGGATCGCGCCGCATATCGGTTCCGACGGCTTTGTGAATATTGTACGAACTGACGATCAGATGCGACATTGGCCTCGGGTGTTGCTGTTTCTCACCATATGTGGTGCGCCTGCGGCATTGCAATCCCTCTCATACCCGCAAGGATGGATAACGGAATGAAACCGGCGCAAGAACAGGCACTGGATGCTTTGGTGATCGGCGCAGGGCCTGCTGGCCTGATGGCGGCCGAGGTGATGGCGCGCGCAGGTCGCAAGGTCGTGATCTGCGAGGGCAAGCCCTCACCGGCGCGCAAGCTGCTGATGGCAGGCAAATCGGGGCTGAACCTGCTGAATGCCGCGCCCCTGCCCAACCAGGTCGCAACCTATGCCGAGTCGTCGGACTGGCTGGCGCCCATGCTCCACGCCTTTGGCCCTGACCAGATCGCCGCCTGGGCCGAGGGGCTGGGGGTTACGCTTTTCACCGGCTCCTCGGGCCGCATCTTTCCGCAAGCGATGAAGGCCTCGCCGCTCCTGCGTGCCTGGCTCGCGCGGCTGGATGCGCTGGGGGTGGAGCTGCGGCGCAACTGGCGCTGGCAGGGGGGCGCGTTCGATTTCGCAACCCCCGAAGGGCCGCGCAGCCTGACCCCGCAGGTCTGCGTGCTCGCACTTGGCGGGGCAAGCTGGGCACGGTTGGGCTCGGACGGGGTCTGGGCCGCGCATCTGACCGCGCGCGGGGTGCCGCTTTCCCCGTTCCAGCCCGCCAATATGGGCTTTGTCTGCGACTGGTCCCACCACATGACCCCACATTTCGGTGCCCCGATCAAGGGGGCGCGCCTGTCCGCCGGGGGCCACAGCCTGCGCGCGGAATTCACGATATCGGCAAGCGGGGTCGAAGGGGGCGGCATCTACGCGCTGTCGCGCCAGTTACGCGCAGGCGCGCCCCTCACGCTCGATCTCTTCCCCGATCTCGATGCCGCCACATTGGCCGAACGCCTCGCCCGCCAGCCGCGCAAGCTCTCGCTCACCAACCGGCTGCGCCGGGCGCTGGGCCTGACCGGCGCGCGCCTTGCCCTTATGCGCGAGTGCGCCCACCCGCTGCCCGCTGCGCCGCCGATGTTGGCGCCCGTGCTCAAGGCTTTGCCCGTGCCCCTGTCCGGCCCGCGCCCGATGGATGAGGCGATCTCGACCGCAGGCGGCATCCCCCGCGCCGCGCTGAGAGAGTCGCTGGAATTGCGCGCCTGGCCCCGCACCTTCGCGGCCGGTGAAATGCTGGATTGGGAGGCCCCCACAGGCGGCTATCTGCTCACCGCCTGCCTGGCCACCGGGCACTGGGCGGGTTGCCATGCCGCGACCCTCTGATTTCATCTTGCGAAAAATACTCTGGGGGGCAAGGGGGCAACGCCCCCAAACCCCGCCCGCGGCACTGTCCTGCGCCCGATCAGGCGACCATCGTTTCGGCCTGCCGCAGGTCCACGCTGACCAGCTGGCTGACCCCGCGTTCGGCCATGGTCACCCCGAACAGGCGGTCCATCCGCGCCATGGAAATCGCGTTATGCGTGATGATCAGATAGCGCGTCTGGGTGCGGCGCGTCATCTCGTCCAGCAGATCGCAGAAGCGCGCGACATTGGCATCATCAAGCGGCGCATCGACCTCATCGAGCACGCAGATCGGGGCGGGATTGGCCAGAAACACCGCAAAGATCAGCGCCAGCGCGGTCAAAGTCTGCTCGCCGCCTGACAAAAGCGACAGGGTCGAGAGCTTCTTGCCCGGCGGCTGGCACATGATCTCGAGCCCCGCCTCGAGCGGGTCATCGGATTCCACCAGCACCAGCCGCGCCTCGCCGCCTGCGAAAAGATGTTTGAAAAGCGTGGTGAAATTCGCGTTCACCTTGTCAAAGGCCGCCAGCAGACGCTCGCGCCCCTCGCGGTTCAGCGCGGTGATGCCATCGCGCAGCTTGGTGACGGCGGCTTCCAGATCGGCCTTTTCCTGCACCAGCATGTCATGCTCGACCCGGATTTCGGCGGCATCTTCCTCGGCGCGCAGATTGACGGCGCCCAAGGCATCGCGCGCGCGGCGCAGGCGCGTCAGTTCCGCGTCCAGCACAGAGGCGTCGGGCATGGTGTCGGGGTCAATCTCCAGCCGCGCCAGCAATTCCTCGGGTTCGCAGTCCATTTCGTCGCGCAGCCGTTCGGCGGCGGCATCTACACTGTCGCGCGCCGCATCGCGCAGCGCCTCGCGCCGCGCGCGATCCTCGCGCGACTCGGAGGCGTGGCGCTCGGCCTGACGTTCGGCATCGGCGCAGGCGCGGGCCTGCGCCTCGCCTGCCGAGAGCGCATCGCGCGCGGTCGTGCGGCGCGTGTTGGCGCGTGCGATCTCATCCGCCAATGCGTCCTGACGCGCGGCGAACTGATCCGGCGCGCTGCTGGCCTCTGCCAGCGCATCCTCGGCTTCGGCTTTGCGGGCCTCCAGCTCGGCCACGCGCTGGGCCGCGCTTGCCAGCCGGTTGCGCCAGCCATCAAGCGATTTCGTCACCTCGCGCAGCCGCGTCGCCCGCCCCGAGGCCGCGCGCCGCAGCTCATCCACCCGCGCCCGCGCGGCCAGCATGGCCTGACGCGCGCGCTCGACTTCGCTGCGCTGCGCTTCACTGCGCGCACGCGCGTCGCCCAGCGGGGGCAGGTCGGCGGCTTGTGCCTTTGCCTGTTCCAGTTGCATGGCCAGATCGGCCCGGCGTCCCTGCAATTGCGCAAGCTGCGCGTCGGCCCCGTCCAGCCGGGCGCGCGCGCTGTCGCGCGCGCTTTCCAGCCGCGACAGGGTGCGCGCGGCCTCGCTCAGGTTTTGTTCGGCGGCGCGGCGGGCGCGGCGGGCATCGGCTTCGGCACTGGCCAGCGCGTCCAACCGGTCCTTGCGCGCGGCGTGGGCCTCGCGCGTATCGACCAGCCGCGCATCGGCCTGCGCCAGATCGGCTTGCAGGCGGTCAAGCTGATTGGCCTGTTGCAGGCGGCGGGCCGTGGCGCTGGTCGCGTCATCTGCGGCCACATGCAGCCCGTCCCAGCGCCACAGATCCCCCTCGGTCGATACAAGCCGCTGGCCCGGGCGCAGCGCAGGCTGCAAACCTGCACCTTGCGCGCGCGGGACCAGCCCTGTCTGCGACAGGCGGCGCGACAGCAGATCCGTGCCGCTGACATGCGGGGCAAGGGCTTGCGCGCCCGTGGGCAGGCCGGGCGCATCAGAGTAGGGCGCAAGCGCCACCCAGCCCGAGCCGCCTGCGGCTGGCGGCGCGCGCAAATCATCGGCCAGCGCGGCGCCGAGCGCCTGTTCATAGCCCGGCGCGACGCGTAACTCCGCCAACAGCCCCGCGCTGTCCCCGCTGTCACGCTCCAACACCTTGGCGAGGGCGCTGTGTTCGGCGCGCAGCGTGCTGGCCGCGCCCTCGGCCTCGGCCAATGTGGCGCGCGCGGCGCTCTCAAGGTCCTGCGCCTCCGTGCGGGCAGCTTCGGCCTGTGACAGCGTGTCATCGGCGCGCTCCAGCAGCGCCTGCGCGTCTGTTGCCGCGTCGCTGGCCCCGGCCAGCCCCTCGGCGGCCTCTTGCAGCCGCGCTTCCGCCTCGTGCCGCGCATCCTGTGCGCTGCGCAACGCGTCCTCTGCGCGGGCATGGCTGCGGGTCAGATCGGTGATCTGGCGTTCTGCGGATTGGTGCTGCGCGGCCAGTTGCGCAACCTCTTCGGTCAGGGCGCCTGCCTGCGCCTCGTGATCGCGCAGCGCCTCACTGGCCTCGGTCGCCGCGTGCTCTGCGTCCGACAGCCGGGCGTCCTGACCGTCCATCGCCTTGAGCAGGCGCTCCTCCTCCGCCTCCAGTTGCGCAATCGATCCCTGCGCGTCCTGATTCAGCCCCGCCTCGCGCGTGATGTCCTGCGCAAGCTGTGTGATGCGGGCGTTGAGCGTGCGCACCGCCTCTGCCGCGCGGGCCTGTTCAGCGGCGATGGTGTCGCGCTCTACCTCCAGCCGTTGCAGGATGGCGCTGGCGACGGTTTCTTCCTCGCGCAGGGGGCTCAGCGCCTCTTCCGCGCTTGTGCGGGCGGTGGCGGCCTGTCGGGCGTCGGCCTCGGCGCGCGCGCTGTCTTGCAGGGCGGTCTGGAACGCGGCATCGGCGGCCTGGCGCGCGGCTTCGGCCTCGCGCCAGCGGCGGTA
>PWWF01000097.1 GCA_003561595.1 Paracoccaceae bacterium
CGCAAGCCAATGTCGCTGGTGAACGGAGAATTTCACCCGAGAACGAGAAGGTGCGCGTTCTTGTCATACCAACCGACGAAGAACAGGTGCTTGCACGCGGTGCCGCGCAGGTTTTGCGGGGAAGTGGCGGAAATTCGGGCTGAGTCCCGTTACGGATCACCTGAAAGCCCCCAGTGCTCACGCAAGGTCGTTATCATATCCTGCGGAAGATTGAAGTATTGGCCAATCTCTGAATCGTTGAGGCCGTAATCGACCAAGGCAGATAACGCCTCGCTTGGCATCGGACCCAGCGCTTCAAGAATACGATACGCATCCTCCATCGTGAAGGGGGACAAGTGTGCATCGCGTTGCAAACGGTGCGCCATTGGACATCTCCAGATCGTGATATGAATATAGCCAACGATCTCGCCCCACGCATTGACCCGCGTTAATGCAATGTGTTCCGCTCGAGCACATGGTTTGACCAAAATTTGTTCGGCGACCGCGCAAAGGAAAAATGGAGGTAATAAGAAAGAAATGATGGTCGATAAAGTCATGTCGTCGCCGGTAATCAGCGTAACGACTGCAACCACGATCCGCATGGCTGCAGAACTGATGCGCGACCATAATGTGGGCGGGTTGCCGGTCTTACAGGATGAACGGCTCGTCGGTATTGTGACCGACCGCGATATCGTCGTGCGTGCGCTGGCGGCCCAAGGCGTTCCGCTTGGTATGAGCGCCGAGGTCACAGCGATCATGTCGGACAGAGTGATCACCTGTTTCGTGAACAAGAACGTGGAAGAGGCAGCTGGACTGATGGGCGAGCAGCAGGTCCGGCGGCTGCTGATCATGGATCGTTCGGGCACGCCGGTAGGCATCCTGTCGGTTGGTGATATTGCCGAACATGTCTCCGAAGAACTGGCCGGACAAGTTCTGGGCGAGATCAGCGAAGCGCGTGCGCGTGATACGAAGATATGAAGCCGCCGTTACGCGGCTCCGGGAATGATCTCTTTGCGGAGTGTTCCAAGATCAACCTCTGCGTGCTCGGCCAGCTTGGAAACATCGTGGATCGTAATGTCCATATGATCCTGTGTCGTGATCAGGCCCAACCGGTTCATGCGCCGTAGTGTGCGGCAAACATGGACAGATGACAGCCCGGTGAAATCGCCCAATTGTTTCTGGCCCAGCGGGACTTGGAATGCGCCATCTTCGGTTAAATTGATGGCTGTCAGCCGCATACACAGCTCAATCAGAGCATAGGCGATCCGGGTTTCGGCGCTCGATTTTCCCAAGCGCAGCATGCGTTCCGAATGCCGGGCCTGAGCGGCGATTTCGTTTATCTTTTCACTATACTGAAGGTCTGAATGGTCTTGAAGCAGCCGTTCCCATTCGGCTCGGCCAATTATCGCGATGACCGCATCGCACAGGACTTCAAGTTGCACAAAACTTGTTCTGTAATCTGCTGAGGTGGGATCGTAACTCTCACCAGGCAGGACGAAATCAAGAGTCTGCTGTTCGCCGTCTTGCAGAGATTTCGACGCAGCTAACCAACCTTCGAGGACATAAAATCGTTCACGTGATTCGTCTGCCTCGCTTTTCAAGATGCTGCCTTTGTCGACAGTGCGCTTGTCACGGACAAGCAGCTCTTGAAGCGCAGAATGCGTTTTCAGCATCGAAAAGCTCCCCAAGTACCCCTTCGTTCAAAACCTTACGATCCAGTACGCCCCAAGCCCTTGTCCTGACTCACACCCGAAATTTTTGCAGATGCTGAGTGACGCATTTCGAGCCGTCGCATTGAATCAGCGCCTTTTTTAACATTTCTATGTTGTAATTCAACATAGAGGGGTGCCGACGCGTTGATGCCGGTTAATGCCGCCACCTGAAAGCTTGTGTTCAATAATTAGACGATTCTCTTGAACCCAGAGCTTTTGGAGTGAACACATGGCAAACGATCAGGGGCGGTCAGACATCATTGATCTGACGCGACGGACACAGGCGCTTTTCGAGTTCAACCGGACGGCAGCGCCGCAGCTGGAGAGCATTGTACAGGTGCAAGAAGGCATCGCCAAGGAGCTGGAGAGTTTCGCCCGGAACTGGTTCCAGCGGCGTCACGAGGCGACCGAAACGGCGTTCAAGGCCCTGCAAGATGTGAATGCAGCAGGCAAAGACGATCCTGCTGCGGCGATTCAGGCCATCACCGAATGGCAGCGCGGTTCTTTCGAGCGCCTGAACGCTGATTTGAACGACTGGGCCGCGCTTTGCATGCGCTGCGCCGATGCCGCGATGACCGCCCCGTCCAATATGGCATCGGGTGACGCAAATCTGAACGGGGCTGGAAAAACGACCAGCAAGACCGAGTCGGGTGCAGAAGGAAAACCCCGCAGCAAGGCCGATGGAAAAGACAGGTCGAGCACCAAGTCTACGGGCCATGCAACCCCTGTATGAGCTACGCGGATCAAGGTGGTGGTGGGTGGTAGGCCGTAGCATTTTTACTTCGGGAATTTGGGTAGCTTCAGATCCAAGCCCTTGATCATGGTTAATGCTGCAATATCGCAATGATATATTCTGGAGGTGTCCAGCGCATGAGCTGCGGCCTTGGCTGGACGTGAAACTGGAAAGGAGAAACACGATGTCCATGCTCAAGGTAATCGAAGTCCTTGCCGAATCCGACAATAGCTTCGAGGACGCCGCACAGAATGCGGTCACGCAAGCCTCAAAATCGGTGCGCAATGTGAAATCAGTTTATCTCAAGGAAATGACTGCTGCCGTCGAGGATGGCAGGATCACAAGCTACCGGGTGAATGCGAAGGTCACCTTCCTGCTAGATGGACAGGACGCTGGCTAAGGCAGGCTGTCATTGGCGCTTCCGTCTGAGGTGATCAGCGAGAAGAGTTGCCTGGAGCTTGGGCTTGCCTGAACGGTAATCCATAACGCGGTTATGAATTGGTCGGGGTATGAAAATGCCCCGACTTTTGGCGCTATAATCAGCAGATCCGTAACGCGGAGGAAGCGAGACGCATGGCGAAAGATGAAAAGCTGTCGAAGGACGACCCCGACAAGAAGGTGTGGCATGCGCTTTCGCAAGATGAGACGCTCACCAGCCTGGACGTGGACCCCGAGCAAGGTCTGGACAGCGATAAGGTAAATGCGCGGCGCGAGCAATTCGGGGAAAACCGCCTGCAACAGGGCAGCCGACAATCTGCCTTGCGGCGCTTCATCAGCCAGTTCAACAACCTTTTCATCTACCTGCTGCTGGTCGCCGGCGCAGTTACGGCGCTGCTTGGGGAACATCTTGATAGCGGCGTGATCTTTGCCGTGGTCCTGATTATCGGTGTCATCGGCTTCATTCAGGAAGGCCGCGCCGAACGTGCCCTTGAAAGCGTTCAGAAAATCCTCTCGCATGACGCCCGCGTAACCCGCAGCGGCAAGAAACAAAAGGTATCTGCGGAAGAGTTGGTTTCAG
>PWWF01000109.1 GCA_003561595.1 Paracoccaceae bacterium
CAGGCGGGCGGCAAGGATCAGTTGATCGTGCCCTATACGATGGATTGCAATGACATGCGCTTCGCGATCCATGCGGGCTATACCACTGGCGACCAGTTCGAGAGCTATCTGCGCGACAGTTTCGACATGCTTTATGCCGAAGGGGAAGCGGGCGCGCCCAGGATGCTCTCGATCGGGCTGCATTGCCGGCTGATCGGGCGACCGGGGCGCGCGATGGCGCTCAAGCGCGCGCTCGATTACATGATGGCGCATGAGGGGGTGTGGTTCGCCACCCGTGCCGATATCGCCGATCACTGGGCGCGCGAACATCCGCCCCAGCCGCGCACGCGCCCGTCACAGATGGACCGGGACGCCTTTGTCGCGGCCTTTGGCGGCATATTCGAACATTCGCCCTGGATCGCCGAAGGCGCGTTCGATCTGGAACTGGGCCCCGCCCATGACACGGCCATGGGGCTGCATAACGCGCTGGCGCGCGTCTTCCGCACGGCCCCCCATGCCGCGCGGCTGGGCGTGCTGACCGCCCACCCCGATCTGGCAGGCAAACTGGCCTCTGCCGGGCGGCTGACCCGCGAAAGCACGTCCGAGCAGGCGGGCGCGGGGCTCGACATGCTCACGGATGAAGAGCGCGCCAGTTTTCAGCGCCTCAACAATACCTATGTCGAAAAGCACGGCTTTCCCTTCATCATCGCCGTGCGCGACAACACCAAGGCCAGCATCCTGCAGGCGTTTCACACCCGTATCGAGAATGACAGCACCACCGAATTCGCCACGGCCTGCGCGCAGGTCGAACGCATCGCGGCGTGGCGGCTGAAGGACATGCTGCCATGACAGCTTCATCTTGCCAAAAATACTCAAATACTCCGCCGCAGCCATGACCAGAGGCCAGAGGTGACACATCCCCCCCTGATCCCGCGCCCGCTGACGCCGGACGCCTTTGCCCCCTTCGGTGATGTGCTGGACGCGACGGGCCAGCCCGACAAGCTGATCAATCAGGGGCTGTGCGGGCGGTTTCATGACCGTGCGCGGCTGGATTTCGGGCCAGAGGGGCGCGCGGGGCTGTCGATCTTTGACGCGCAGCCGCGCAGCCTGCCCTATCTGCTGGAGATGGTCGAGCGTCACCCAGATGGCAGTCAGGCTTTCATCCCGATGCATGAACACGCATTTCTTGTCATCACTGCCGAAGATATGGGCGGACGGCCCGGACAGCCGCAGGCGTTTCTCAGCAATGGGGCGCAGGCGATCAATTTCCATCGTAATGTCTGGCACGGGGTCCTGACCCCGCTGGCGCATCCGGGCCGCTTTGCAGTCATCGACCGCATCGGCCCGACCCCGAATCTGGTCGAGCACTGGTTCGATACCCCGTGGGAGGTGCGCGGACACCCCTGAGGAGGGGGGCGTCGGCGCAAAAGCAAACGCGAGCGCAGCACGCCCCCGGGCGAACGGCGTCGCATGTCTGCAAGGAGGACAGGACAATGGCACTACACAGCATCGGCACGCCCGAACAGTTGCGCGACCCCGATTACATGCCGCCCCTCTACAAGGCGATCCCGCTGGGCGTGCAGCATGTGCTGGCGATGTTCGTCGCCAATGTCACGCCCGCGATCATCGTGGCAGGGGCGGCGGGGTTCGGATTCGGATCAGGCTCGGACGATTTTCCGAACCTGATCTACATGATCCAGATGTCGATGTTCTTTGCCGGTGCGGCCACGCTCTTGCAGACGATCACGTTCGGCCCGGTCGGCGCGCGCCTGCCCATCGTGCAGGGCACATCCTTCGCCTTCATCCCCATCATGATCCCACTGGTCGCGGGGCGCGGGGTCGATGCGATGGCCGCGGTGATGGGCGGCATTCTGGTGGGCGGGCTGTTCCATGCCGCGCTGGGCACAGTGATCGGGCGCATCCGGTTTGCGCTGCCGCCCCTGGTCACGGGGCTGGTGGTGCTGATGATCGGGCTGGCGCTGGTGCAGGTCGGCATCCAGTATGCGGCGGGTGGTGTACCGCTGATGGGCACGGATGATTTCGGCAATCTGCAAAGCTGGTCGGTCGCGCTGGTGGTGATATTCGTCACGCTGGGGCTGAAATTCTTCGCGCGCGGCATGGCCTCGGTCTCGGCCGTGTTGCTGGGGCTGATGACGGGCTATGCCGTGGCGCTTGCGCTGGGTATGGTCGAATTCGGTGGGGTTGGCACGGCGGCGGTCTTTGCGCTGCCCAATCCGCTGCATTTCGGGCTGGAATTCACCGCCGCCGCCGTGATCGGGTTCTGCGCCATGGCCTTTGTCTCGGCGGTCGAGACCGTGGGCGATGTCTCGGGCATCACCAAGGGCGGCGCTGGGCGCGAGGCGACCGAACGCGAGATCCAGGGCGCCACATTTGCTGATGGTCTGGGCACGGCGGCCTCGGGGCTGTTCGGCGCGCTGCCCAATACCAGCTTCAGCCAGAATGTCGGCCTGATCGCCATGACCGGCGTCATGAGCCGCCATGTCGTCACCATCGGCGCGGTGTTCCTGATCATCGCAGGGCTGTTTCCCAAGGTCGGCGCGCTTATCTCGACCGTGCCGATCGAGGTGCTGGGCGGCGGTGTGATCGTCATGTTCGGCATGGTCGCGGCGGCAGGCATCTCGATGCTGGCCGATGTGCTGTGGAACCGGCGCAACATGGTGATCTTCGCGATTGCGCTCTCGGTCGGGCTGGGGCTGCAACTGGAACCCGATGCGCTGCAGCATCTGCCTGACACGCCGCGCGTGCTGCTGACCTCGGGCATCCTGCCAGCGGCGGCGATTGCGATCATCCTAAACCTTGTGCTGCCCCGCGATCTGGTGGGCGAGGCCGCGCATCAGGCCGAACAGACCCGCGCCGCCAAGGGGGCCGGGGACGCGTAGCTCAGCCGCTGATCGCGCTGTGTCAGGCCGGGTGCGGGCAGGGGCCCGCGCCCGGTCCTGATGTGAATTCACTCACGTCGAGTTATCCTTGACAGTCGCTGTCAAACAACGGCAACCTCGGGCCAGTTCCTTGCTGCCGACTGTGCCGTTGCCGGTCTGATGCGAAGGAATTTCTCAACAGGGAGAAAGGGATAAACATGAATATGCTCCTGACCAAGGCCCGTAGCGGCCTGCTGATGGGTGTTGCGGCTTCGGCGCTTGTGCTGACCAGTGTCGCTGCCCATTCCGAGACGATCCGCTGGGCGCGCGTGGGCGATGCGCTGACGCTGGACCCGCACAGCCAGAACGAAGGCCCGACCCACACGCTGAACCACCACATCTATGAAACGCTGGTGGGCCGCGACATCGATGGCAGCCTGACGCCGCGTCTGGCGACCGAGTGGGAAATCAGCGAGGATGATGACAGCGTCTGGATCTTCCGCATCCGTGAAGGCGTCACCTTCCATGATGGCACGCCCATGACCGCCGAGGATGTGGTCTTCTCGCTCGA
>PWWF01000178.1 GCA_003561595.1 Paracoccaceae bacterium
ATGTCGAAGTCTGGTGTCGAACTCATCCCCGGCCCCGATTTCGACCCCGCCAAACTAGAGGCCCTCAAATGACCAGAAGTGCCCTCATCGCGGCATGTCCGCCCGTGCGCATGCACGGGCAGCGCCCGCCATTTCGGGGGCTTACGCCGCGCCACTGGCGCGACGGTCCCCCTCAATCCCAGGCGGGCGCTTCGCTTCCCGCATCGGTCGGGCGCTGCCCGTGTTCCGAGAGATCACGCTTCAACAAGGCCCACTCATGACCCGCAGCCGCCTCACCCTCTACGACACCACCCTGCGCGACGGGCAGCAGACGCAGGGCGTGCAGTTCTCGACCACCGAGAAGCAGGCGATTGCCGCCATGCTCGACACTCTGGGCGTTGATTATATCGAAGGCGGCTGGCCCGGCGCCAACCCCACGGATAGCGAGTTCTTTGCCAACTGTCCCCAGACCCGCGCGACGGTCACGGCCTTTGGCATGACCAAGCGGGCGGGCCGGTCGGCGGCGAATGATGATGTGCTGGCCGCCGTGCTGAATGCGGGCACGCAGGCGGTCTGTCTGGTGGGCAAGACGCATGATTTCCATGTCACGGCAGCGCTGGGGATCGGGCTGGAGGAGAATATCGAGAATATCCGCGCCTCGATTGCGCATTGCGTGGCGCAGGGGCGCGAGGCGCATTTCGATGCCGAGCATTTCTTTGACGGCTACAAGGCCAATCCCGATTATGCGCTGGAGGCGCTGCATGCCGCGCATGATGCGGGCGCGCGTTGGGTCGTGCTGTGCGACACCAATGGCGGCACGCTGCCTGCCGAGATCCGCACGATCACCGAAGCCGTGATCGCCAGCGGCATTGCGGGCGAGAAACTGGGTATCCATTGCCATGATGACACCGGGCAGGCGGTGGCCTGTTCGCTGGCCGCGGTGGAAGCGGGCGCGCGCCAGATCCAGGGCACGCTGAACGGGCTGGGGGAGCGGTGTGGCAATGCCTCGCTGACCACATTGATCCCGACACTGGTGTTGAAACCCGCCTATGCCGAACGGTTCGAGACGGGCGTAAGCCGCGAGGCACTGACAGGGCTGCTGCGTGTGTCGCGACGTCTGGACGATATCCTGAACCGGGTGCCCCTGCGCTCGCTGCCTTATGTGGGCGCGTCGGCCTTTGCGCACAAGGCGGGGCTGCATGCCAGCGCGATCCTGAAGGACCCCACGACATATGAGCATATCGACCCTGCCTGTGTCGGGAATGCGCGTGTGGTGCCGATGTCGAATCAGGCCGGGCAATCAAACCTGCGGATGCGGCTGGCGGATATGGGCGTGGCGGTCGAGAAGGGCGACGCGCGGCTGGGCGCGATCCTCGAGGATATCAAGACGCGCGAGGATGCGGGCTATGCTTACGACTCCGCGCAGGCGAGTTTCGAGTTGCTGGCGCGGCGCGCGCTGGGGCAGGTGCCCGAGTTTTTCGAGGTCAAGCGCTACCGTGTCACGGTCGAGCGGCGCAAGAACAAGTATAACCGCATGGTCAGCCTGTCCGAGGCGGTGGTTGTCGTGAAGATCGGGGATGACAAGAAATTGTCTGTGTCGGAATCGATGGATGCCGAAGGGGCGGATCGCGGGCCGGTCAATGCGCTGGCGAAAGCCTTGGCCAAGGATCTGGGGCCGTATCAGGACGCGATTGACGACATGAAGCTGGTGGATTTCAAGGTGCGGATCACGCAAGGGGGCACCGAGGCCATGACGCGCGTCATCATCGATAGCGAGGACGGGCAGGGGCGGCGCTGGTCCACAGTGGGTGTGTCGCCCAATATCGTGGATGCGAGTTTCGAGGCGCTCCTGGATGCCGTGATCTGGAAATTCCTGCGTGACGGGGTGCGCCCATGTCCGACCTGACCCGCGAAGAGGCGTTTCTGACGCTTTACAGCGATCTGGCGCGCGAAGGGCCGGGCGCGCCTGCCGATCTGGGCTGGGCGCTGTCGGTGGCCGCGACCCCCGCGCAGGCGCGGATCATGGATGCAGGCTGTGGCTCAGGCGCGGATACGCTGACGCTCGCCAAGGAACGGCCCAGGGCGCGGATCGAGGCGGTGGACAAGATCGCGCAATTTGTCGAGGCCGCGAAACGGCGCACTGCGCCCTTTGGCGACCGGGTGCAGGTGCGGCAGGGGGATATGGCGCAGCTTGAGGGGCCGTATGATCTGATCTGGTGCGCGGGCGCGATCTATTTTCTGGGCGTGACCGAGGGGTTGCGCGCCTGGCGGCCTGCGCTGGCGCCTGGCGGCGCGGTCGCGTTTTCCGAACCCTGCCTGCTGCCGCGCCCGTCGGATGCGGCGCGCGCCTTCTGGGCGGAATACCCGCAGATCACGGATGTTGCGGGGATTCGCGCGCGCGTGGCGGATGCGGGCTACCGCGTCCTGGGCGAACAGATGCAGATTGGCGATGCGTGGGAAGCCTATTACATCCCCATGGCGCGGCGGATCGCGGCACTGCGCCCGGGGGCGACTGGCGCGCTGGCCGAGGCGCTGGATGCGGCCGAGGCCGAGATCGCACGCTGGCGCGCCGCGCCCTCGGAAATCGCCTATGCGCTGATGGTCGTGGCGCCTGCATGAGCGATCTGGCCGATCTGGTCCGCGCGGGCGATCCTGATCGTTATGCTGCGACCCGCGCCGCGCCAGAGGCGGCGCGCGCAAAGCTCTGGCCGCTTTATGCCTTCAATCTGGAGATCGCGCGCGCGCCCTATGTGACGCAAGAGCCGATGATCGCGCAGATGCGGCTACAATTCTGGTCGGATGTGTTCCGCGATATCGCGGCAGGCGCGCCCGCCCGCGCGCATCAGGTGGCCGAACCGCTGGCCGCGCTGTGGCGCGACGAGGGGCTGCCGGTTGAGATGGGAGAGGCGATGGTTGCCGCGCGCCACTGGGACATTGCGCGCGAGGCTTTTGCGGATGAGGCGGCGTTTTTGGCGCATCTGGACGCCACGGCGGGCCATCTGATGTGGCTGGCCGCGCGCGTGCTGGGCGCGCCCGCGCCCTCCGAGCGGGTGGTGCGCGACATGGCCCATGCCGCGGGGCTGGCCAATTGGCTGGTCGCGGTTCCTGCGTTGCGCGCAGCCGGGCGCGTGCCGCTGTCGCGCGATGACGATGCCGCGATCCGCGCGCTGGCCGAGGGCGGGCTGGAGCGCTTGAGCCGTGCGCGCGCGGCGCGCGCTCAGGTGCCGGATACGGCAACCCCCGCGCTGTTATGCGGCTGGCAGGCAGGCGCGATCCTGCGCCGCGCGGCGCGCGAACCGGGGCGTGTGGCGCAGGGGCAGTTGCTCGGGTCCGAATTTGCGCGCCGGGGCAGTTTGCTGATGCGCGGGGTGTCGGGGCGCTGGTAGCGCGGTTGTGCCCTCTTTCTGGCGGGCGGCGTCTTGCCAAGGCGCGGGCCTGACAGTAGGGTGCGCGCGAATTTACGCCCCGCGACCGGGGCTTGACGCATGCCTGCCCTGAGAGGGCCAGATTACAGGAGCCTACATGTTCGTTTCGCCTGCCTATGCGCAAGATGCCGGTGCCGCTGCCGGGATCGTCTCGATCATTCCGTTCATCCTGATCTTCGTGATCATGTATTTTCTGCTGATCCGTCCGCAGCAGAAGAAGATGAAAGAGCATCAGGCGATGGTCAGCGCACTGCGCCGCGGCGATCAGGTGGTCACGCAGGGCGGCGTGATCGGCAAGGTGGTCAAGGTCAAGGAAGATGGCGAGGCCGAGGTCGAGATTGCCGAGGGCGTAAAGGTCCGCGTGCTCAAGCAGACCATCGCGAATGTGATTTCCAAGACCGAGCCGGCTGGGAAAGACTGATCGCACTGGCGGGCCGGCAGATGCGGGCAGATGCCGCCCCCGACAGGGCGTATCTGCGCCCGGACCTGTCTGGCGGCGTGCCCACCCACCCACCCCTGCACGCCCCCAGACAGGTCCGGGCGCGGCACGGGGCTGCGGCGTGATGCCGCAAGATGCATGATACCGGGGGCTAAGCGCTGATGCTGCAAATACCGATGTGGAAACGCGTCCTGATCTGGTCGACCTGTGCGCTGGCGATCCTGTTTGCGATGCCCAACCTGTTCTACGACCGGGTCGAGCGGCATAATGACGCGGTGGCGTTGTTCGCCGCCGGGGATGGCAGCGAGGCGGTCGAGGCCGATCGCGGTGCATGGCCGTCCTTCATGCCATCCTTTCTGGTCAATCTTGGTCTTGATCTGCGCGGTGGCGCGCATCTTCTGGCCGAGGTGCGGGTGTCGGATGTCTATGCCGACCGGATCGACAGCATGTGGCCCGATGTCCGCGACCGGCTGGCCGAGGAACGCTCGACCGTGGGCGCAGTGCGGCGCATGCCGTCGGATGATCCGGGCGAATTGCGCGTGCGTGTCGGCAACCCGGAAACCATCGAACAGGCCGCAGGCTTCGTGCGCGAACTGGCCCAGCCCACGCAATCCGCGACCGGGTTCGGACAGGCGCGCGATCTGGATGTGCGCATCGATGGCGAGGATATCGTCGTCACGCTGTCCGAGGCCGAGCGTCAGGCGACCGACGAGCGCACCATGCGCCTGTCGCTGGAGATCATTCGCCGCCGCGTCGATGAGGCGGGCACGCGCGAGCCCACGATCCAGCGCCAGGGCGCCGACCGTATCCTGATCCAGGTGCCGGGGATCGGGTCTGCGGAAGAGCTGAAGGAGCTGATCGGGACGACCGCGCGACTGACCTTTCATCCTGTGGTCAACGCGACCTCGGACCCTGATGCCACCCCCGGCCCGCGCGAGGTGATCTATCCGTCCATGGATGAGCCGGGAACCTATTACATTCTGGAACAGACCCCGGTCGTGACGGGCGAACAGCTTGTCGATGCCCAGCCCGGCATGGACCAGAACAACCGACCTGCGGTGAATTTCCGCTTCAACCCGGCCGGTGGCCGCGCATTCGGCCAGTATACGGCCGAGAATATCGGCAATCCCTTTGCCATCGTGCTGGATGGCGAAGTGATTTCGGCCCCGGTGATCCAGAGCCATATTCCGGGCGGATCAGGCATCATTACGGGGCGTTTCACGGTTGAAGAGACCAGCCAGCTTGCGGTTCTGTTGCGCGCAGGCGCGTTGCCAGCCGAGATGGATTTCCTCGAAGAACGCACAGTCGGGCCGGAACTGGGGCAGGACAGTATCGATGCCGGGCAGATCGCGGCCATCGTGGCAATGCTGGCGGTGCTGGCCTTCATGCTGGCAAGCTACGGGATATTCGGGGTCATTGCCAATATCGCGCTGCTTCTGAACCTGTCGATGATCTTTGCGCTTCTGTCGCTGATCGGGGCCACGCTGACCTTGCCGGGGATTGCCGGGATCGTGCTGACCATCGGCATGGCGGTCGATGCCACCGTGCTGATCTTCGAGCGAATACGCGAGGAGATGCGCACCGCCAAGGGGCCCGCGCGCGCCATCGAGCTAGGCTATGACAAGGCGCTCTCGGCCATTCTGGACGCAAATATCACGACCTTCATCACGGCTGTGATCCTGTTTGCCATGGGCTCTGGCCCGGTGCGCGGCTTTGCGGTCACGCTGGGGCTGGGGATCCTGACCTCGGTCTTTACGGCGCTGTTTGTCACGCGGTTGATGCTGGTTATCTATTTCGAGCGCAAGCGCCCGAAAACACTCGCGATCTGAGGGGAAAGCATGATGCGACTGAAACTTGTCCCGCAGGATACCGCGATTGATTTCTTCCGCCACTGGAAGGTGACCTTCGGCGCCTCACTCATGGCGATGGTGCTGTCGCTGTTGGTCTTTGCGATCATGGGGCTGAATTTCGGGATCGATTTCCGGGGCGGCACCTCGATCCGGACCGAGGCGCAGGAGCCGCTGGATGTGGCCGCCTATCGCGATGCCATCGCACCGCTGGGCTTTGGCGATGTGGCGATCACCGAAGTGTTCGACCCGGCCTTTGGCCCGGATCGCAATGTGGCCAGTGTGCGCATTCAGGCGCAGGAAGGCACAGAGGCGATCACCACCGAGCAGATCAATGCGGTACGCGACGCGCTGCAGGCGGTCGATCCGACGCTGAGCTTTGCCGCGGTCGAATCGGTCGGCCCCAAAGTGTCGGGTGAGTTGATTCAGGCGGCGGTCATATCGGTGGCGCTGGCGCTGGCGGCGGTGCTGTTCTATATCTGGCTGCGCTTTGAATGGCAGTTTTCCGTGGGCGCGGTGGCCGCACTTGTCCATGACGTTGTGCTGACCATCGGGATTTTCAGTATCCTGCAGATCCGTTTCGATCTGGCGATCATCGCGGCTCTGCTGACGATTGTCGGCTATTCACTGAACGATACAGTGGTCGTGTTCGACCGTGTGCGCGAGAACCTGATCAAATACAAGAAACGGCCGCTGAAAGAGGTGCTGACACTGTCGATCAACGAGACGCTGTCGCGCACGGTCATGACCTCTGTCACCACCTTGCTGGCGCTTCTGTCGCTGTTCATTCTGGGCGGCGATGTGATCCGCGGCTTTGTCTTTGCCATGATCTGGGGCGTGATCGTGGGGACCTATTCCTCGGTCTTTGTGGCCTCGGCCATGATGCTGCAACTGGGGGTCAAGCGCGACTGGTCCAAGAATTCGGGCGACACGGCGGGCACGCAATTCGGCGTGAAGGAGGGCTGAGATGCGCCTGAACGAGATCGAATTCGGCGCTGCACAACCGGTCGAGGGGTATGGGCCGGATTTCTTTCGCGTGGGCGGCGAACAGCATACGGGCCCGCTGCTGATCTGGGCCGGGGGCGTGCATGGCTGGGGCGGGGATGATGATGCCGATGCCCTGCTCGCGCTGGCCGGGCAGGTCGATGTCATTCTGATCGGCACGGGGGGCGTGATTGCGCATATCCCGAAGGATTTGCGCCGCGCCCTGGAAGAGACTGGCCTCGGGGTCGAGAACATGGACAGCCCGGCGGCCTGCCGTACCTATAATGTGCTGCTTTCGGAACAGCGGCGCGTCGCGCTGGCGGTTCTGCCTGTGGGCTGAGGGATTGTTTGAGTATTTTTGGCAAGATGAAGCATGAGGACTGCGCCTTGACCGCGAGGGCGTGGGGATGGCGCTAGTCGCCCGAGGGCTGGCCGTGGCGCGCGGGGGCGTGCCGCTGCTGGAGGGCGTGGGTTTCGCGCTGGAGGCCGGGCAGGCGCTGGTGCTGCGCGGGCCGAACGGGTGCGGCAAGACGACATTGTTGCGCGTGATGGCCGGGTTGCAGCCTGCGTTGGCGGGGGAGGTGACAGCCCCCCCGGATGCGATTGCCTATGCCGCCCATGCTGACGGGATCAAGGCCACCTTGAGTGTGACCGAGAATCTGCGCTTCTGGTCCGATATCTATGGCAGCGGCGGGGTCGATGCCGCGCTGGAGCGGATGAATCTGCGCGCGCTGGCCGGGCGCGCGGCGCAGAACCTGTCGGCCGGGCAGAAGCGGCGGCTGGGGCTGGCGCGGCTGCTGGTGACGGGGCGGCCCATCTGGGTGCTGGATGAACCGACCGTGTCGCTGGATGCAGACTCGGTCGCGCTGTTTGGCGAGGTGATGCGCGCGCATCTGGCAGGCGGCGGCATGGCGTTGATGGCCACGCATATCGATCTTGGCCTGCCCGAAGCGCTGGTGCTGGATCTGCGCCCCTTCAAGGCGCGCCTGCCAGAACCGGGCAGCGGCGGATTTGACGAGGCCTTCCTGTGAGGGCGCTTCTGATCCGCGACCTGCGGCTGGCGCTGCGGGCAGGCGGTGGCTTCGGGCTGGGGCTCGCGTTTTTCCTGATCCTTGCCGTTCTTGTGCCGCTGGGCGTGGGGCCGGAGCCGGGCACCCTGGCGCTGATCGCGCCGGGCGTGTTGTGGGTGGGCGCGCTGCTGGCCTGTCTGCTGTCGCTGGATCGTATCTTTGCGCTGGATTTCGAGGATGGCTCGCTCGATCTGCTGGCCACGGCGCCAGTGCCGCTGGAAGCGGTGGTTGCGGTCAAGGCGCTGGCGCATTGGATCACGACAGGGCTGCCGCTGGTGCTGGTCTCTCCGGTTCTGGGGCTGCTCTTGTTCCTGCCCGCCGAGGCTTATGGCTGGCTGATCCTGTCGCTGCTGCTGGGCACGCCTGCACTATCGGTGATCGGGGGTTTTGGCGCGGCGCTGACCGTGGGGCTGAAGCGCGGGGGGTTGCTGCTCTCGCTTCTGGTGCTGCCGCTGTATATCCCCACACTGGTTTTCGGGGCCGAAGTGGTCAGCCGGGGCGCGCAGGGGCTGTCGGTGGGCACGCCACTGGCGCTTCTGGCCGGGATCACGATGGGGGCTGCGGCAATTCTGCCCTTTGCAGCCGCCCTTGTCTTGCGGATAAACCTTCGGTGATGGGGGCCATGTCATCTTGAGTGCAGTCAGGCGGAACGGTAGGGACATGTGATGGCATCGATCTGGGAATATGCGAACCCGCTGAAATTCATGCGGACCACGGATTGGCTGTTGCCGGTTGTGGCGTGGCTGGCGGTGGTCGTGACAGCCGTGGGGCTGATCTGGGGGTTTTTCTTCACACCCGATGATTTCCGGCAGGGATCGACGGTCAAGATCATCTTTCTGCATGTGCCCTCGGCGCTGATGGCGATCAACGCCTGGATCATGATGCTGGTCGCCAGCCTGATCTGGCTGGTCCGCCGCCACCATGTCAGCGCGCTGGCGGCCAAGGCGGCAGCACCTGTGGGGCTGGTGATGACGCTGATCGGGCTGATTACCGGCGCGGTCTGGGGTCAGCCGATGTGGGGCACATGGTGGGCCTGGGACCCGCGGTTGACGAGCTTTCTGATCCTGTTCCTGTTCTATCTGGGATATCTGGCGCTCTGGGGCGCGATCGATGATCCGGACACGGCGGCTGATCTGACGGCAGTGCTGTGTCTGGTGGGATCGGTCTTTGCGCTCTTGTCACGCTATGCCGCGTTTTTCTGGAGCCAGGGGCTGCATCAGGGTGCATCGCTTTCGCTGGCGCCAGGCACGCGGGTCGATTGGGCCTACAAGGCGCCGCTTTACATCAGCATGACCGGCTTCGGGCTGATCTTTCTGGCGCTGGTGCTGGCCGGCACCCGCACTGAAATCCGCGCGCGCCGGATGAAGGCGCTGGCCGCACGCGAGAGGATGGCATGATGCCGGATCTGGGCGCCTATACGCTGGAAGTGTCGCTGGCCTATCTGGCCTCTCTGGGGCTGATCGGGGGGCTGGCGTTGTGGTACTGGCTGCGTGCCCGCGCGGTGCGGCGCGCATTGGATGAGTTTGAGAGCAATCGGAGCAAAGATGGGTAAGTTCAAGCCGCTGATGTTCCTGCCGCCGATCCTGTTTGTCGCGCTGGCAGCCCTGTTCTGGTACGGCAATATCCGCGAGGATCGCGATTCCCTGCCTTCGGCGCGCGAAGGGCAACCCGCGCCCGAGGTCATGCTGACGCAACTGGCCGACAAGCAGCTTTTCGACAATGACACCCTGCGCGATGGTGAGGTGAAGCTGGTCAATTACTGGGCGTCCTGGTGCGCGCCCTGCCGGGCCGAACACCCGCTCTTGGAGGAACTGGCCGAGGAAGTGCCCGTCTATGGCGTGAATTACCGCGACCAGCCTGATCGCGCGCTGGATTTCCTGGATGAACTGGGCGATCCCTTCGCCGGGATCGGGGCCGATGCCACGGGGCGCATGGGGCTGGACTGGGGCCTCTATGGTGTGCCCGAAACCTATGTGGTGGCCGGTGACGGCACGATCATCCTGCGTTTTGCAGGCCCGATCACGCGCGATATCGTCGAAAGCCGCATTCGCCCCGCGATGGAGCGTGCGGCCGCACAATGATAACCTACGCGCAGGAGGAGAGGCTGCGCGCGCAGGATTTCGCGGAACTGCTGCGCGCATCTGGGCTGGCAGAGCGCAGACCGACAGAGCTTGCGCGGCTGGATGCGATGCTGCGCGGCGCGCAGATCGTCGTCACCGCGCGGGCGGGCGGGCAGCTTGTCGGGCTGGCGCGGTCGATCACGGATTGGGCCTATTGCCTGTATTGCTCTGATCTGTGCGTCGTGCGCAGTCATCAGGGGCAGGGGATCGGCAAGGCGCTGCTGGACCATACTGCACAGGCCGCGCCGCAGGTCCGGACCTGTCTGCTGCTGTCAGCGCCCGATGCCGAAGGGTTTTATGACCACGCGGGCTATGCGCGCCATGCGGGCGCCTTTGTCTTTGCCCGGCGGGCGGAGTGATCGGCCTCAGATCGCGGCCTGTATCTGCCCCGCGCGTTCGGACCCAAGCCCTTGCAGATACCGGACCATTGCCGCGGGCGTGGTGGATAGCGGCAGGATATGCGCGTCCGGTACCTCCAGCGCGCGCAGCCGCGACTGGGGGGCACCAATGTCAAAGGTCACGATGGGCAGGCCGGTCTCTATCGCCGCACTCAGCGTGAAGGAATAGGTCTCCGGCAGGCGCGAGATCTGCAGGATCACATCCAGATCCAGCCGGGCCAGCAGATCGGGCAGGTCGTCATGCCGGTAGCGTCCTGAAACCTCGATCCCGACATCGCGCGCCAGATCATCGTCCCGTGTGAACCCGGCCACGACAAATTGCAGGTCTGTGCTCTCGGCGGTGCGCGCGCAATCAATCAGATAGCTGAAGCCCTTGATTTCCGATATCGCGCCGATCGTGCCCACGCGCAGCGGACCGTCACGGCGCTTGCGCGGCGGGCGCGCAGGCGGGATGCGCGGCGTGTCATGCGGGACGACCTGAAACGTGATCTGCGGGAAATACCGGCCAAGGCGCAGGGCGACATCAGGGTCCGGAACGATGCACGCCTCCGCCTCTTGCAAGAGCGGCTCATGCTGGGCGCGCCACCAGTTGATATCGACTGTGCCAAAGGCGGTATGTCGTGCCTTGATGCAGTCACGGCAACCATCCGCGTCGGGTTCGCCACAATAGACGCCGCGCTCGTCCGCCAGGTTCATGCGCGGGCAGATCACCATGTAGTCATGGATATGATAGCGCCATGGCAGGCCCGCGTCGCGCAGCAGCCCCAACAGGTTCCCGGCCCCGAACCGCCCGAAATCGGTGCTGTGATGCAGGTCGATCCGGCTGATGCCCAGTTCGCGCCACAACGCGATGATCTCGTCGCGCTGGGTCAGGATATCGAGCGGCTGCATGTTGGGCAGATCGGGGGCCAGATGATGGCTGTGGCGCACCTGCGTGCGATGCGGCGGCGCGACCCCCATGCGAAACACCGAGATGCCCGCCGCCGTCATACGCGCGCTATCCATCCGGATCGCCTGTTCCGTGCCGCCGCCGCGCCCATGCGAGATAACCAGCACATTCTCGGCCCCGACAAGCCGTTTCAGGCGCACCTCATCAATGCGCGCGCGATGCGCGCGCAGCGGATCGCGCCGGATGAAGCGCTGCACCTGCGCGTCGTAATCCGGATAGCGCACGCGGATGACTTCCATCGCATGGGCCACGCGCTCGGGTTTTTCGTCCTGAAACGACATGCTGCCCAGATGCCGGATCACGACATCAGGGGCGATCATGTCCAGCCAGCCGCCTTCGCGGGCGCGCTGGCAGAAATCATTCTCCTCGCCATAGCCCGTGCCGAAGGCGTCTTCATCAAAGGGCCCGATCATGTCGAGTGTCTTGCGCCGGATATACATGGCAAAGCCCACAGCGGTGGGGGCGGGCACCGGATCGGCCTCAGCATTGACCCTGGCCGCGATCCGGTCGAGTTCCTCGGGCGTGATTTCCAGCAGATGGGGGTTGTCCGCGCAGCTATGCGGGTAGCTGCAGATCTGGCCGTTATTGGTCAGCGGCGTCAAGGTGCCGATCTGGTGATCACTCTGAGCGTGGCGGTGCAGGCGGTCCACCCAGCCCGAATAGACCTCGGTATCGGAATTCAGCAGGATCACATCGCGATCCGGGTGCAGTGCCATGCCGCGATTCACGCTTTTGACAAAGCCAAGGTTTTCCTCGTTGCGCAACAGCGTCACATGACCGCTTTGCGCCAGCCGATCCAGCGCAACCGACAGATCAGGCTCGGGTGAGCAATCGTCGATAACCACCAGTTCAAACGCGGTTTTTTCGCGCGCCCGCAGGACATGCCACAGGCAGGACAGCGTCTCCTCGCGCGCCCGATAGACGGGGACAATCACATCAATTGCCGCGCCTCGGGCCGATTGTGGCGGCAGCGACTGGATCGCGGCCAACAGATCGGGCGGGTAGTCCAGCGTCACCCCGGCCATGTCGCGCTGATACAGCGGTTCGTAATGCATGGGCAGCGCCCCGCGCGATTGACCATACAGCAGATAATGCGCGAGCGCGGGCAGATCGGATTTCTGTGCATCCGGGTTTTCCTGCAGATAGCGCGCAGGGTTGAACAGATCCGATGCGGCACGATTTTCGCGCAGGCCATATCGGCTGAAATGCGTGAAAAGATCGTGCCCCTGGCTGACCACGTCACGATTGCTCCGCGCATAGATGACAGGGTCGAAAAACGGCGTGGGCGAAAGACCATGCGCCGCACCAAAGCGGATGAAATGCACAAGCGGGTTCATGCCGCGCGCGTGCCTCGGCATCTGGCGGCGATACCAGGCGGTGTTGAACACCGCGCTGGGGTCGCGCCCCTCTGCTGCGCCATGACGCAGAAAATGCCAGATCGGGTCCAGATCCCGTTCTGCAACATCAGGATACATCAGCAGGTAGAAGCGCTTGTCGAAGAGGAAGGGATTGCGCCGGATCAACAGGTGGTCGCTGCGGAGCATCCGGGTCGCGATCTGATCGAGTTTGCGGATGAGCTGTTTCATGCGATGATGTGGCAATGGCGGAGAAGGGGCATGGGATCAGCGCTCCTTCAACA
>PWWF01000222.1 GCA_003561595.1 Paracoccaceae bacterium
ACGCAGCCACGGCCGCCGTCCTGTGCCCGATTGCCATCGGCGTTGCTGCAACGCTGGGCGTGAACCCTGACAGTTTTCTCATGGCGGTAGCCATCGGCGCCTCTTGCGCGTTTCTGACGCCCATCGGGCATCAAAATGCCACCCTTATCCTTGGGCCAGGGGGTTTTCGGTTTGGTGATTACTGGAGGCTGGGCCTGCCGCTTGAAGTGCTGGTGGTTGTGGTCAGCGTCCCGATCCTGCTGCTCGTCTGGCCGCTTTGATTTGCTGCACGCGGCCAGTCTTCAGGGGAAGATCTCATATTTTAACAGGTTTCCAAAGGGGCTTCGCCTTGATTTAACATGTTGGGCCCTCCTGCCTCCAAGGGTGGCTTGCGCTTTTCTTGGGCTCCAGCCATTTGGATATTTGACTGCCCTGGCATATCCGCGCAAGTCGTCTATGGAGTTTAGGAGCAAGCACTTGATAACGAATAGCAGTTCCGGAAAGGCGGAACTACAATATCCAGATGCATCGATTTACACGGTTTACATACACTTTCTCTGCGCACGGTTGCCGCTTTTGCAGCAATACTATTGCCGGGGCGACCCCTACGCTGAAGATCTTTAAAGAGCAGCGCAGCTGCACAGTGCTGCGCCATGCTTGAGTGGCAGCTGTCGGGAAATGCTGCACCAAAGGCCGACAGGCGGCTTCGGGCCGTCAACGATGCTGCGCCCGCGAAGTGACCTTCCATGCTGCGGCCTTCCTGAATGTCGCTGATGGGCTCACTTCGACATAGTCAGGCGGTGCCGTCACCCCTTCGCGAACCTTCACTGAGTGTCCGCTCCCGGGGATGTCGCATCGCATGCTGAGGCCCCCGGTTTTTCAGAATGCAGGAAATCCCGGGCGCGCATGCCCCTTTCAGTTTCGGCCACAGCACAGCTTGTATTTCCGGCCCGACCCGCAGGCGCATGGATCGTTGCGGCCTTGTTTCTTCTGTGCGGCGTAAGGGCTGCCCGGCAGGTTCGCCGCTGCCGTCTGGCTGAGTTCAGGCCGCGACTGCGTCAGGATGGCGGCCACACAATTCGGGATCAGGTCGGGGGCTTCACTGTCGATTTCATCAATCTCGTCCTCACTGAACTTGCTTTCCCCAAGGTTGATGTCCTGCAGCGCCATCAGGAAGATCATGCTGGCCCGGGCTTCTTCATCTGCGCGATCGAGAAGCGCCTCCCATGCGTCCGGTCGCAGCTGCATGGCGCGGGTGAACCCGTCCACCCAAGGCTCCCACAGGGTCTCGTCACTATTCGGGTCGACTTCATAGATCGGCTCACACCACAGCGATCGGGTCATGGCCCCGGCCACGGAATTGTAATGCTCCATGACGGCCCCGATGGTTTTTTCGGCCGTCATCTGGTCAGTAAACTGCGCATCGCCAGTTTCGCCCCATACATGGGGGAGCCATTCGGATGGCGGGATCATCTCGGGGCAGGCGAGGAGGCCGGTGACGTACCCGTCAAGCTCGCTCAGCGCCATGGGCATGGTCTCGAAGGGCAGGGCGTGCAGCAGGGCGTCCAGACGATCCAACCGTTTGTCTTCCTTATTCATCACGGACCTTCCTTCCAACGCGCGCGCGACGCTGATACGCGGGATTATGAGTCGAGGTAAGGTTCGGGCTTTCCGGGGTCAAGGACAGGGAATATCCGGCTTGAAGAAGGCAGGGGCGACCATATCTATCTGGGAGAGCCATCATTGCGTCATGCGCTTAACTGGTTTTGCGGCGCGGCGCGATATCGGGTCATTTTCGTGAAATAGTGTCCAAATCCTGTCCCCGCAACCAACGCTATTTGTTTCATAAAATCAGAGCCCCCCAGCCCCTTGCCGCGGGTCCGTTGGCGTTTGCGCCCTTTTTGCGCGCGCCTGTAGTTCCTGGTGCTTCAACCAGCCCTCAAGCCTCGCAGTGCAGGTTCACGACGTCGCGTGACCTGCCCCCCGGTCGTCCCTCGTTCATAACGAGAGTCCTTGGGGTTGCAGCGCGATGCTTGCGCGAGAGGCAGAGTCCCCAAGCCGTCAAGCTCCAAGTCCCTATGAGCCCCCGTTCAATAACCAACGAAGGGTCGTCCCTGATATATGAACGACACCCAAAATAAATTGGAGCCCTCCCACAGAATCGAGTTTTCCCCATAAAAATAAGGGAATTCACGCCATTTCAGGGTCATATCCAGAAAAGCGAAGGGCAAACACCATCTCGTCCGAGTTTTCGCGGCGCGGAACCGGGTCAGGGGGCACCCATATGGGTGAGATCAATCCATTGAAGAAGGAGATGACAAAGGGTCATGAGGGGCGATCACGCGCTTGAGGCGTGGACAATCCGAACCGGTAACCGGGAATTCCGCGGGAAGGAAACGGAATAACCCGTTGAAGTAGCTGTTCCTTCGCAATATGAGGGGATAAGCCTGTGACCGGACCCGGGGGTTCGGTGCTGACCCGTTCTCGGCTTATGGGACAGCCCCACAGAAGAACGGGTATCGGGTGCGAGAGGGCGGATCTCAAAGAGCCCCCATGAACCGGCATCGAGGGGCACCTACGATGAGCCGGAATAAGCTGTCCGGAGAGGGGAAAAGACCACCCGCTCCAGACTTGCCCGCATTAAAAACAGACTTGCAGGCATTAAAAATGCTGATCACAGTTAAAAGGTGCCCTCAGCATAACCTGCGAACGGCTTTGTGGAGGGTCTGAGACCCCGTGGGGACGGAGGCGAGTGTTGGCAGGTGGGCGTGCCTGCTCATGTTGTCGATCATCGTCATCTCCCACACAGCGCGCGCACCAAGCCCGGGGCCTGCGGCGAGGGATGGTGCAGCGATCATGGGGGTATCATTTGGCCAGGCGGGATGGTCGGTATTCCACCGTGATGCGCATGGATAAATGTGAGAGCCCCGGTGTTCTCAATGGTTTAGGGCGCGCTTGATCCGGACCCTTCGGCGCGCTGACGTGTTATGCATCGCACGTCAGGCGATCTGCAGTGAGGCAACGAAGCTCTTGGAGCATTGGGCAATCCGCCGCGAATCAGAGCTCTTCGGCGCGTTCCGTCACTTGGATATCGACCTGAGCAACGAACCCGTCGATCAGGCGGATAAGGGCCTGATCGCCTGGATGTACCGGATCAAGGTTCGCCCGAAGCGTGTTGCAGGCCGCCTTCAGCTCCGCCCATGTGATCGCAGAAAGGGTCATGCGATCCAGGACAGAGGTCAGTCCCGAGCGGTTCTCGGTGGCCAACTGCCACACCTTCTTGGGGAGCGTTGCAATGTCCACTCGGTCGAGAAGCGTCGCATCGACCTGCGGCCCATCGAGGCCGCATTCGCGCCAATGTCGCGGATCTGCCGGGGTTTCAAGGATGTAGAGCAAGCCGAGCGTGTTGCGCGGCCCCGAATACTGCTCTTCCCATGCGA
>PWWF01000203.1 GCA_003561595.1 Paracoccaceae bacterium
CGGCGGCTGGTCAGTTCCACCACGCCCTTGGCCAGCCCGCGCGGCCCCACCGTAATCCGCCAGGGCAGGCCGATCAGGTCCATGGTCGCGAATTTCGCGCCCGCCCGCTCATCCCGGTCGTCATAAAGCGGCTCCAGCCCCTTCGCGACCAGCGCCTGATAAAGCGCGTCGCAGGCGGCGTCAGCGGCACTGTCGCTCTGCTTCAGGTTCACGATCCCGGCATGGAACGGGGTCACCCCCTCGGGCCAGATGATGCCGCGGTCATCATGGCTGGCCTCGATGATCGCGCCCAGCAAACGGCTGACCCCAATCCCGTGGCTGCCCATATGCACCGGCACGCGTTCGCCCTTGTCATTGACGACCACAGCGCCCATCGCCTCGGAATACTTGGTGCCGAAATAAAAGATCTGCCCGACCTCGATCCCGCGCGCGCGGCGGCGGCGATCCTCGGGGACCTGCGCGTTGAACGCCGCCTCATCATGCGTATCATCCGTGCGGGCATAGCGGCTTGTGAATTCCTCAAGAACGGCCTGGCATTCGGATACGCTGTCATAATCAACCTTCCGGTCGCCAAAGCGCAGATCGGTGATGGCACTGTCATAGAACACCTCGGATTCGCCGGTTTCGGCCAGCACAAGGAATTCATGCGTGTCGTCGCCGCCGATCGGGCCGCTTTCGGCGCGCATCGGGATCGCCTGCAGCCCCATGCGCTCGTAGCTGCGCAGGTAGCTGACCAGATGGCGGTTATAGGCGTGCAGCGCCGCATCGCGGTCAATGTCGAAATTATAGCCGTCCTTCATCAGGAACTCGCGCCCGCGCATGACGCCGAAACGGGGGCGGACCTCATCGCGGAACTTCCACTGGATGTGATACAGCGTCAGTGGCAGGTCCTTGTAGCTGGCCACATGCGCGCGAAAGATGTCGGTGATCAGTTCCTCATTCGTGGGGCCATAAAGCATGTCGCGCCCGTGGCGGTCACTGATGCGCAGCATTTCCTCGCCGTAATCCTCATAGCGCCCCGATTCGCGCCACAGATCGGCCGATTGCAGGGTAGGCATCAGCATGGGAATATGCCCTGCGCGCACCTGCTCCTGATGCACGATCTCTTCGATCCGGCGCAGCACCTTGTAGCCCAGCGGCAGCCAGGAATAGATGCCAGCACTTGCCTGCTTGATCATGCCCGCCCGCAGCATCAGGCGGTGGCTGACGATCTGTGCCTCAGCGGGCGTTTCCTTCAGGACGGGCAGGAAGTAGCGGGTCAGACGCATGGGGCACTCCGTGGATCGATGACAGGGCCGGGCTTACGCGATGCGCGCGGGCGCAGCAAGCGCATCGGGGTCCCGCCCGGCCAACAGGGCCGGGCAGCGCCCGCGAAGGGCCATGGGCGGGGGGTGGGGCCGTGAGCGGGCGCTTACCCCCTTGCAGGGTCAGAGCAGCGCCTTGACCTTGGCCACCACGGCCTCTGCCGTGATCCCCAATTCGCGGTAGATCGTGGGCGCGGGGGCGGAAGCCCCGAAATCATGCATGCCCACAAAGCCCGATTTCTCGCGTCGCCCGCGCTCACCATACAGCCAGCGGTCCCAGCCAAAGCGGATCCCCGCCTCGATTGCCACGCGCACCGGGCCTGCAGGCAGTACCTTGCGGCGGTAGCTCTCGGGCTGCTCCTCGAACAGCTCCCAGCAGGGGAAGGACACGACGCGCGTGCCGATGCCCTCGGCCTCGAGCAGCGCGCGCGCTTCCATCGCGATCTCGACCTCAGACCCGGTCGCCATCAGCAGCGCGCGGCGCTTGGCCTCGGCCTCGGCCAGCACATAGGCGCCTTGCGCAACCTGGTTCTTGGTCTTGTGCGAAAGACGCAGGGTCGGAAGGCCCTGGCGCGACAGCGCCATCACGGATGGTGTGCGCGTGCTGGTCAGTGCCAGTTCCCATGTCTCGGCCGTCTCGACCGTGTCGCAGGGGCGGAACACATGGATATTGGGCGTGGCGCGCAGCATGGCCAGATGCTCGACCGGCTGGTGGGTCGGCCCGTCCTCGCCCAGCCCGATGGAATCATGCGTCATCACATAGCTGACCGGCACGCCCATCAGCGCCGACAGCCGCATGGACCCGCGCGCATAATCGGTAAAGCACAGGAAGGTGCCGCCATAGGGCTTGATCCCGCCATGCAGCGCCAGCCCGTTCATCGCAGCCGCCATCCCGTGCTCGCGCACGCCGTAATAGACATAGCGGCCATTGCGATCCTCGGGGGTGAACGCGCCCAGCCCTTCGGTCTTGGTGTTGTTCGACCCGGTCAGATCGGCAGACCCGCCCATCGTCTCGGGGCAGACCTTGTTCACGACCTCCAGCACCATTTCCGAGGATTTGCGCGTCGCCACTTTCGGCGCCTGTTCTGAGATCTGCTTTTTCAGCGCCCGGATCGCGGCAGCCAGTTTCGCAGGGGCGGCACCTGACATCCGACGTGTGAATTCGGCCCGTTTCGTGGCCGAGAGGGTCGAAAATCGCCCTTCCCACGCGTTGCGTGCGGCACTGCCGCGTGCGCCATGGGTGCGCCAGGCCTCCAGCACATCAGCCGGGATCTCGAAGGGGCCGTGGGGCCAGCCATAGATCTCCTTGGTGATGGCGATCTCGTCATCGCCAAGGGGTGAGCCATGCGCGCCGGAACTGTCGGCCTTGGCGGGGCTGCCGAACCCGATGATGGTCTTGCAATCGACCAGCACAGGACGGTCGGATTTCTTTGCCTCGGTCAGGGCGCGGTCAATATCGGCCGGGTCATGCCCGTCGCAGGACAGCACATGCCAGCCCGCCGCCGCAAAGCGCGCACGCTGGTCAGTCACATCGGACAGGCTGACGCGCCCGTCGATGGTGATATCGTTATTGTCCCACAGCACGATCAGGCGCGAGAGTTTTTGCCGCCCGGCAAGACTGATCGCCTCATGGCTGATCCCTTCCATCAGGCAGCCATCGCCGGCGATGACCCATGTGTGGTGATCCACGATCTTGGGGCCGTATTCGGCGCGCAGCTTTTCCTCGGCCATGGCAAAACCCACGGCATTCGCGATACCCTGACCCAGCGGGCCGGTCGTCGTCTCGATGCCCTTGGCATGGCCATATTCGGGATGGCCCGCCGTGATCGCCCCCCATTGGCGGAAATTGCGGATCTGATCGAGGGTCATGTCCTCATAACCGGTCAGATGCAGCAGCGCATAAAGCAGCATAGAGCCATGGCCCGCCGACAGGATGAACCGGTCGCGATCAGCCCAGTCCGGGGCGCTTGCGTCGAATTTCAGATGGCGCGAGAACAGGACCGTGGCGACATCGGCCATGCCCATCGGCATGCCGGGATGCCCGGACTTGGCCGCCTGCACGGCATCCATTGCGAGCGCACGGATCGCGGTGGCCTGTTGCCAGTGATCGGGATGCGCCTTGCGCAAAGCTGCGATATCCACCTGCATCTGTCCTTGTGTTACCCCTAACGTGATCCGGGTCATACCAGCCTGTGCGGCAAGTTCAAGCAAGCCTGCGCCTGCGGCGCAGTCAAAACCGGCGATAATATTGGAAAGCCCCGGCTTTGCGGTTAGGCTTGCAACTGCGGGCCGTCTGTTGAGTGCGCGCAGCGATTCGCTGTGCGTGGTGCGGCGGGTCCGTAAGCAACCGGACAACCGGCATTTGAGCGCCAGTATAGCGGCAGGGGGATTCGAGACAGGCATGAGCAAGGGATCAGAGCTTGAGAAGCGGCTTGGCCGCGCGCTTGACCGCATCGCGCGCAGTGCGCAGGGCCTGGGCCGCGCGTCCGAGGCAGCCACAGCGGCGCCGACCGAAGAATTGCAGGCGCAGTTGGACGCCGAGCGGCGCAAGAATGCGAAATTGTCGGAACGGGTGAATGCCGTACGCCAGCGGCAGGACAGTTCCTTTGCCACGCTGGAACGGCGGCTGGCGCGGATGACCGAACAGCTTGATCTGCAGAGCCTGGAGATGTTGCGTCTGAAAAAGGCCAATACCAAGCTGATCGAGGCCAATCGCAAGCTGCGCGAGGATACCGAGGCCAATGTGATCGAGGCCAGCACGGTCAACCGCGCCCTTCTGGCCGAGCTGGAGGCACTGCGCGCCGAACGCGCCGCCGAAATGGCCGAGATGGAAGATGTGCTAGGCGAGCTGAAACCGATGATCGAGGCCGGAGAGACCAATGCCTGAGCAATCCATCACCATTGGCCACAAGGAATTCACCGTCGCCTGCCAGGCAGGCGAAGAACCGTATCTGATTGCCGCCGCCGAAATGCTGGATGCCGAGGCGCGCACCCTGCTGAATCAGATCGGGCGCGTGCCTGCCGAGCGGATGCTTCTGATGTCGGGGCTGATGCTGGCCGACAAGACCGCCGAAGCCGAGGATCGCGCCAAGGCCGCCCAGGCCGAGATCGAAAGCCTGCGCGAAGAGATCGCGCGGCTGCGCGCCCGCCCTGACCCCGAGCCGCGCCGCGTTGAAGTGCCGGTCGTGCCGCAGGATCTGACCGATACGCTGACCGAACTTGCCGCCCGCGCCGAGGCCGTTGCCGATGATCTGGAGGCGCGCGCCGCCCCCTGATCGCGCCCGACCCCCACAGGCAGCGCCTCACCCTGGGCCTGGAACCGACCGGGCGTTGCATTCCTGCTGTTGGCAGATGCGTGGTCAGTGCGCGCCCTTGGCAGGGGTGCCGGTGATATAGGTCTGCACCACCGCGCGGTCATCGCCCATCACCTGCAACGTGAACAACTCATCCACCAGCCCGCGTGCGCGTTCCATCCTTTGGGCCATGGCCGGGGTCGCGCGGGCATCCAGCACGACCAGATCGGCCTCGCTGCCCGGCTCCAGCGTGCCGATCCGTGCTGCCAGCCCCAGCGCTTCGGCATTGCCGCGCGTGATCCAGTCAAAGGCGCGGTAGGGGTGCATCCGCTGGCCCTGCAATTGCAGCACCTTGTAGCCCTCGGCCAGGGTCTGGAGCATGGAATAGCTGGTCCCGCCGCCGATATCGGTCGCGATTGCATTGGTCAGACCGCCCGCCCGCAGCCGCGCGTCATCGAACAGGCCCGAGCCCAGATAGAGGTTCGAGGTCGGGCAGAAGACAGGTTTGGCATCAGCCTCGGCCAGTGCGGCGCGTTCGCGGTCGGACAGATGAATCGCATGGCCCAGCAGGCTGTTGGCGCGCAGCAACCCGTAGCGCGCATAGATATCGGTGTAGTCTTTCGCCTGCGGATACAGCTGGCAGGCGAGTGCGATTTCGGCGTGGTTCTCGCTCAGATGGGTCTGGATGTGGCAGTCGGGATGTGCCTGCGCCAGGGCCTGGGCCGCTTCCATCTGCGCGGGGCTGGAGGTGATGGCAAAGCGCGGCGTGATCGCATAGCCCAACCGCTCGCGCCCGTGCCAGCGCGCAATCAGCGCCGCGCTTTCGTCAAAACTGGTCTGCGCCGTGTCGCACAGCGCCTCGGGCGCGTTGCGGTCCATCATCACCTTGCCGGTGATCAGCCGCATGTTGCGCGCGTGGGCCTCAGTGAACAGCGCCTCGGCCGAGGCCGCATGGACCGAGGCATAGGCCACTGCCGTCGTCGTGCCGTGATCGGTCAGCCGGTCGAGGAAGCGCGCGGCCATCTGCGCGCAAAGCTCGGGGTCAGCATAGCGGGTTTCTTCGGGAAAGGTGTAGTCATTCAGCCAGTCCAGCAACTCCGCCGCCCAGCTCGCGATCACCTGCGTCTGCGGAAAGTGCAGATGCGTGTCGACAAAGCCGGGCATGACAAGATGGGGGCGGTGATCGATCACCTCGGCCCCGCCCGCGTCCAATGTTGAAAATTCACCCATGCTGCGGATCAGCCCACCCTCGATCTCCAGCGCGCCATCCTCGATATAGTGGAAGCTCTCTGTGTCGTCGGGATGCTCTGGCGCGCGCGAAAAGCTCAGCAGGCGGGCGCGGATGATCGTGCGGGACATGGGCGCGGGCTTTCAGATACGGGCCGTCTTGCCCAGGTTTGGATTTGTGCAAATTGTCGGATTTCTGTCAGCGTGGCGCAAGGCCCCCAGCACCTCTTGCGCCGTGGCCAGCGCGATCACGCCCGGGTGCTTGTCGCCCAGGCCCCCTGCGCCGATGGGGCAGGTCAGGCGCGACAGGTCAGCGGCGGGGTCCGTGTCGCGCGCGAAGCGCTGGAAGCGGGCGCGCTTGGTGGCCGACCCGATCAGCCCGACATAGGCCGCATCCCCCCGGCGCAGGGCCGCAAGCGTCAGCAGGAAATCCAGCCCGTGATCGTGCGTCACGATGACATAGGCGCTGCGCGGGGGCGCCATGGCGATCTCGGCCTCGGGCAGCGGGGTCAGGCGGGTTTCCACCGGGGCGGTGGCGCGGGCCAGTTCCGCGCTGCGGGGATCAACCAGCAGCACGCGGCAGGGCAGGGGGGCCATCACCTCGGCCAGTGCGCGACCGACATGGCCCGCGCCAAGGATCAGCACATGCGGCAGGCGCGCCACATCCAGCCGCGCCAGATGCGCCGCGCGCGCCTGCGCGTCCAGCCGTGTCAGCGCCACGCGCAGATGGCCGCCGCAGCATTGCCCCAACTCGAGGCCAAGCGCGAGGTCCATCTGGTCGCGCGCCATCCCCGCGACCAGCAGTTCGCGCGCCCGCTCGATCACCTGATGTTCGACCGTGCCGCCGCCGATGGTCCCGGCAATTTCCGACGTACCCACGAACATCTCGGCCCCGGCCTCGCGCGGGGAGGACCCGCGCACGCGGGTGATCTGCGCGTGGATGACGGGCGCGTCACCGCCCAGCAGCGCGCGCAGCCCCCTCATCCGCGTTTCAGCCGTTCTACAGCCATCAGCACCCGTTCGGGCGTGGCGGGCGCATCCAGTCGCGGGCATTCGCGGTAATCGGCGACCGAGGCGACGGCCATGCCGATCGCCTCGAACACGGAAACCGGCAGCATGAAGGGCGGCTCGCCCACGGCCTTGGACCGTTTGATCGTGGGTTTGACATTCTCGGACCAGTCGGCCAGCCGCACATTGAAGATGCGCGGCCGGTCCGATGCCAGCGGGATCTTGTAGGTCGAGGGCGCATGTGTGCGCAACCGCCCCTTGTCGTCCCACCACAATTCCTCGGATGTCAGCCACCCCATCCCCTGCACGAACGCCCCTTCGACCTGCCCCAGGTCCAGCGCCGGGTTCAGCGACCGGCCCACATCATGCAGCACATCGGCGCGGTCCACCCGCGTCTCGCCCGTCAGCGTGTCGATGCTGACTTCGGCGCAGGCGGCCCCATAGGCGAAGTAATAGAAGGGCTGGCCCTTGCCCGCCGCGCGGTCCCAGTGGATTTCAGGTGTCTTGTAGAACCCCGCCGCTGAGAGCTGCACGCGGGCCATATAGGCGGCATGGATCAGCTCATCGAAGGGGATCATCTGCGCGCCGACCGCGACATGGCCGGGCAGGAACTGCACGGCGCTTTCTTCAACGCCCCAATGGCGCGCGGCGAAATCCACCAGCCGCGCCTTGATCTGTTCGCAGGCATCGAGCGCGGCCATCCCGTTCAGATCCGAGCCGCTCGACGCTGCTGTGGCCGAAGTATTGGGCACTTTCTCGGTCGTGGTCTTGGTGATCTTGATGCGCTCAATATCGCATTGAAACGCCTCCGCCACGACCTGGGCGACCTTGGTGTAAAGCCCTTGCCCCATTTCGGTCCCGCCATGGTTCAGATGGATCGAGCCGTCATTATAGACATGCACCAGCGCGCCTGCCTGATTGTACCAGGTCGCGGTAAAGCTGATGCCGAATTTCACCGGCGTCAGCGCGATGCCCTTGCGGATGATGCCGCCTTTGGCGTTGAATTCCAGCACCTTGCGCCGCCGGGCCTGATAATCGGCGCTGGCTTCCAGCTCATCCACCAGCCGGGTCAGGATATTGTCCTCGACCCGCTGGTGATAGGGGGTGATGTCAGCCCCCTCGCGGTAGAAATTCGCGCGCCGGATCTCCAGCGGGTCGCGGCCAAGGGCATAGGCCACTTCCTCGATCATGCGTTCCGCCGCGATCACACCCTGCGGGCCGCCGAAGCCGCGAAAGGCGGTGTTGCTGACCGTGTTGGTCTTGAGCGGGCGCGAGCGCAGCCGCACATCGGGGTAGTAATAGGCATTGTCGGCGTGGAACAGCGCGCGGTCGGTGACAGGGCCGGAGAGGTCCGAGGACCAGCCGCAACGTGCGGCAAAGACACCATCCACGGCCAGAATCCGGCCCTGATCGTCAAAACCCAAGTCATAGTCGATGCGGAAATCATGGCGCTTGCCGGTGATTTCCATGTCCTGATCGCGGTCGGGGCGCAGCTTGATCGCCCGGCCCAGTCGCTTGGCGGCAATCGCGGCCAGCACGCAGAACAGGTTCATCTGCGTTTCCTTGCCGCCAAAGCCGCCACCCATGCGGCGCACATTCACCACCACGGCATTCGCGGGCACGCCAAGGGCATGGGCGACCATGTGCTGCACCTCGCTCGGGTGCTGGGTCGAGGCATGGACGATCACCTCGTCATCCTCACCCGGAAGGGCCATGGCGATCTGTCCTTCCAGATACATGTGGTCCTGCCCGCCCACGCGCATCCGGCCCCCGATACGGTGCGGGGCGGCGGCCAGGGCGGGCGCAACATCGCCCCGTTCCAGTGTCAGGGGGGCGGTCACATCGGGGTAGCCTGCCGCATCCGCCGCGTCGATATCGGTGGCATGGGGGGCGGTGTCATACTCGATGCGCGCGCCGGTGCAGGCGCGGCGGGCCATATCGCGGGTTTCGGCGATGACGGCAAAGACAGGCTGGCCGTGATATTGCACCAGATCATCGGTCAGGATCGGTTCATCCTGCAGGCCGGTGGGCGAGACATCGTTGCGCCCCGGTATGTCAGCGGCCGTGATCACATCGATCACGCCGGGGGCCTGGCGCACGGGGTCGAGGTCCAGCGCCGTGATCCGGCCATGCGCGATCTGCGCGCCGCCGATATAGGCGTGCAGGCAGCCCGTGGGTTCGGTCATGTCATCGGTATATTCGGCGCGGCCCGTGACATGCTTGATCGCGGAATCGTGGATCAGACTGTCATGGGCGGCGCCGTGAATGCGGGGATCATCCTTCATGCGACATCCTCCAGACTGGCGGGGGTGCCCTGACTTTCGGCCCAGAAACGGTGCAGCAGGTTCTGGGCCGCACGCATGCGGTAGGCGGCACTTGCGCGCATGTCCGAGAGCGGCGTGAAATCCTGCGTCAGCGCCTCGGCGGCGGCGTCAAGGGCGGGTTTGTCAAAGGGCTGGCCGATCAGAGCGGCCTCGGCCGCCTCCGCGCGTTTGGGTGTTGCTGCCATGCCGCCAAAGGCCAGCCGCGCATCGGTTATCATGCCGTCGCGGGTCGTGACCGCAAAGCCTGCGGCAACAGCGGAAATATCCTCATCCCGGCGTTTGGAGAGCTTGTAGGCGGCATGGCGCGTGTCAGGCGCGGGCTTGGGCAGGATGATGGTTTCGACAAATTCGGACGGGTGCAGGTTCTGCTTGCCATAGTCGATAAAGAAATCCTCCAGCGGGATCTCGCGCCGCGTCGTGCCCTTGCGCAGCATCAGCCGCGCGCCGAGCGCGATAAAGGGCGGCGGCGTGTCCCCGATGGGCGATCCATTGGCGATATTGCCGCCCAGCGTCCCCATCGCGCGAACCTGCCAGCCGGCGATCCGGTCCCAGTAACGCGCCATATGCGGGAAATGCGTGGCCAGCGGTGCGCGCGCGCCCTCATAGCTGACCAGCGCGCCCAGATGCAGCGCGTCCTCGGTTTCGTGAACCATGCGCAGCGCGTCCAGATGCCCGATCATCACCCCGACCGGCAGATCGCGCAGGAATTTCGTGACCCAAAGCCCGACATCGGTCGCGCCCGCAATGATGCGCGCGTCGGGGTGATCAGACAGTACCTGCGCCAGATCATCGACCGAGGCAGGCAGGATCGCGCGCGCGCCATCGCGCGCCACCTCGACCCGCGCGCCATCGTGCAGGGCGCGCAGCGCCTCGGTGATCTGCGCGCGCTCCTCCAGCAGCGGGTCGCTGGTGCCGTGATCGCCCATCGCCGTTGCGGCCCGGATGATGGGGGCATAGCCTGTGCAGCGGCACAGATTGCCCTGCAAGGCATGTTCGATCTGCGCCTCACTCGGGTGGGGGGTTGTCATCCACAGCGCATAAAGCGCCATGACGAAACCGGGGGTGCAGAACCCGCATTGGCTGGCGTGATGCTCGACCATCGCGCGTTGCACCGGGTGCAGCCCGCCATCAGCTCCGCGCAGATGCTCGACAGTCACCACATGGCACCCGTCGCAAGAGGCCAGCGGGCGGATACAGGCATTGACCGGCTCATAGACCAACCCGTCCGCGCCCAGCCGCCCCACCAGCACCGTGCAGGCCCCGCAATCCCCCTCGGCGCAGCCTTCCTTGGTGCCGCGCAGGCGCTGGTCCAGCCGCAGATGGTCGAGCAGCATATCGCCCGGCGCGACCTGAGCGGCGCTGACCTGACGGTCGTTGAGCAGAAATCGGATTTCGCGGCGCGGGTCCATGTGGCCTCATGTCTGGTGGTGTTGACCTGTAATATAGATCAAACCCCTGCACCGGCCCACTTGCAAGGCAAGACTTTGCTTTTCCGCGCCTTGTTCAGGAGATGCCGCGCGTTCGGGCAGTGACCGGATACGGCGCGACCGCCCGTCAGATAATGTCGATATAGTCCGCCAATGTGCCCAGATCTGTTACGCCTGCCAGTGTGATCACATCGCCGCGCCCGAAATCGATGATCGTATCCCCGTCGCGCACACGGGCGAAACGGTCCAGCACCTGCTCTGCATCCATGCCGCCGCCCCAGAGCAGGGCCTCCAGCTCCAGCCGGTCGCCGTCATCAAAGGTGAAATCGCGGATCAGCGCAGTTTCATCCCCGAAAAGGAAAATGAAGGTATCCGCGCCCGGCCCGCCCACCAGCGTGTCATCGCCCGGCCCACCATGGATGACACTGTCGCCATTGCCGCCATGGATGAAGTTGTTGCCGCCGCCGCCATAGATCGTGTCATCACCATCCATGCCCCAGATCTCATCATCGCCGGGGCCGCCATAGATCAGGCTGTTGCCCAGCCCGCCATAGATGGTGTTGTTGCCGCCGCCCCCGTGGATCGTGTCATCCCCGCGCCCGCCGCCGATCCGGTCATTGCCCGGCCCGCCAAAGATCGTGTCATTGCCAGTGCCGCCCACCAGCAGGTCATCGCCCGGCCCGCCGCCGAAGCGGTTATTGCCCGATCCGCCGAAGATCGTGTTGTCGCCCGACAGCCCCCACATCCGGTCATTGCCGGGGCCGCCATAGATCAGATCATTGCCACCCTCGGCGCCGAAGATCGTATCGCGCCCGACCCCGCCGAAGATGGTGTTGTTGCCACCCCCGCCATAGATCGTGTCGCGCCCCGGCCCGCCATAGATGAAATCATCACCATCGCCGCCGCGCAGCACATCGCGCAGGGTCTCGCCGATGATATACTGGCCCGGCACGTCATCCGGGTCGGGCTTGGAGCGTGGCGGCGGCGGAGGCGCTGGCAGTTGGCCGGGGTCCAGTGGTGGCCGGTCCTCCCACGGATTGGGGATTTCATCGAGCACGATGATCTGGCTGTCCGGGCCGATCAGTCCTCTCGGGAAAAGCTCTGCCCCTGTCAGCGACCCCCCGTCATGCGAGGTGATGTGCAGCTCGATCCCGCGATAGCTGATGACCGCGCCGGAAGAGGTGCTTGTGATCTCCAGCTGATCGACATGGCGCAGCATCGGCAGATCGGTCAGGTCCAGCCGGTCCACGCCCGCGCGAAAGCCTGAAATGTCAACCCGCGTGCTGTCGCCCAGGATGACGAATGTATCGACCCCGTCGCCCGCTTCCATGGTGGTGCGCCCCGGCCCCGCGACAAGCGTGTTGTTGCCACCCCCGCCCACCAGCGTGTCATTGTCCGACCCCGCGATCAGCACATCATGCCCCGACCCCCCGCGCAGCAGCTCGGCGCGCGATGTGCTGGCCGTCTCGACCCTGCCCATATCCTGCAGATCAACGGTGAAATGGGTCAGTCCGGGGGCATTCTGCGCGCCCAGAGTGACATGGAGCACCCCGTCGATCACCTCGGCAGAGACTGTCAGCGGCGTATCCAGATTGCCGCCATCCATGTCATGCCACGCCTCCATGAACACCAGCTGGCCCGAGGGCAGCATCCGGAACAGCGTCACCCCGTTATCGGACCCCGTGGCCAGCACGAAGGTATGATCGCCGCTTTGCGCAACGGCCAGATCCTGAATGTCGCGGAAATAGGTGCTGCCCGTGTCGATCAGATGCTGGACCGGGGTCAGCTCGCCCGACATGCCGATCTCGATGACCGAAATCGCCGAGGCCCCGGCTGAGCCGACGAGCGCGAAGCTCGTGCCGTCAATGGTGATCACTTCAAGCGCGGTGGGTGCCGGGATGCCCAACCCCTCGGCGATGCCGATGGTCCCGGTCTGCGAAATCAGACCGTTCGAATCGATCCGGTAGGTGGTGACCTGTGAATCGTTCTCGCCCAGCGTGATGATGTAGTCGTGCCCGTCGAGCGTGAATTCATGCAGGGCGACCGTGCCCTCTTGCCAGGGGGCATCGGGCAGCAGGGCATTCGATGCGTCCGAGAACAGGCTCAGCGCCTGCAGGATGCCTTGCCCGCTACCATCATACGCTTCGATCAGATCGTCATGGGCAATACGGCGCACGGGTCCCATGGTGCCGTCATCGCGCAGCACATAGCCCGCGACCGTGTCATCCGTGCCGCCGAACAGCACGA
>PWWF01000182.1 GCA_003561595.1 Paracoccaceae bacterium
CAAACAATCCTGCGCCCGCGACCCAGCCAAGACGCATGCGCCGCTGCTGCGCGGGCGAAACCAGTTCCGGCAGCACCAGAACCGGGCGCATCCCGGTTTCACGCTCCAACTGGCGCGCGCTGCGCAGTGCAGGACGGGCCAGTTCAAACGCGAAAGCGGCCAAAACCCCCAAGATCGCCCCGGCAACCAGACCCATCGCAGCCGTGACCCGGCGCGACCGTGTCATGGGGTATTCGGGCGCTTCCGCGCGTTCCAGAACCTCGAAAGAGGCGCCGCGCGCATCTTCTTCCAGACGCACGGCGCCTTGCGCAGCGGCAATCTGGCTTTCGACATCGCGCAGCCGGTCGCGCAACCTGCTTTCTGTTTGTTCAAACGCGTCCAGTTCGCGTTCGACCTGCGCCACGCGCTGAAAGAACGGTGTCATTGCATCGCGTTCGGCTTCAAGCTGCGCGAGTTCGGCCTGCCGGGCGTTGATCGTTTCGCGCAATTGGGCGCGACGGCGCTGGGACGCGGTCTGTTCGCCCGCGCCCGACAATTCGGCCTCGGCAGCGTTGATGTCGCGCCGGGTTTCCTGAATGTCGCTTGTCAATTGCGTCATCTCTGCCTGACGCATGGCGGCATTGAAGGGCATGGCATCGAAATTCTCGGTCGCGAACTGGCGCGACTCGGCCTCAAGCTCGCGCAGTTCTTCCTGCAGGCTCGCGCGTTCAACCTCCAGGAATTCCCGCGTCTCGCGGGCGCGAGCCATGCGGCCCGCGCCGGTTTCTCGGATTACCATATCCGCCAGTTCATTGGCCATATCGGCAGCTTTCTGTGGCCGATCGGCGCGGGCCATGACCACCACAGAAGCAAGCGAGCCGTCCGATGCATGTCCGACCGTGACCGCAGCCTGAGAGATCAGGGTAACCGATTCGCGCGTCAATTCGATCCGGTCCTGCGTGGGCAGGTCGGGAAACAGGTCATATCTGTCCGCGAGGCGCAGCATGGTCTCGCTTGATGTGATGCGCTGTTCGACCAGTTGCAGCAAGCGCGATTGCGCCCCGGAACTGCTGGCGCGCACGGCCTCATCCGACACGGCGTCCACTCTGCTGGAAAGCGCTGTCACAGCCTGATAGGTCGGTGTGCTGTTCAGGGCCGCGGTGATTGCGACAATCAGACCGACGGCGGCGCCAAGCGCAATTGTGCCCATGCGCCTGCGCAGGAAATCCAACAGTTCTTCTATGCTCTGGATCGGACCCATCGAGACTGTGCTTTCATCTTGGAGACATACCGCCTAGGGCGCGGCGCTGCCCTGATACTGATTGAGGACCACACCCAGAAATGCGGTCTGTTCTGCAAGCAGACGCTCGCAGGCGGCAATGTCGGCAGCACGGGTGGACGCGCTGTCGGCAACCAGCAGCATCGCATCCAGCGCCATGCTCAGGCTGATTGCCGGTTCTCCTGCCAAAAGCGGCGGCAGGTCGCAGAGGATGATGTCAGGCGCATACTCTGCCCTGATCCGTGCCAGCAATGCGGACAGGTCTTCTGCTGAAAATGATGCGATCCGGTCATCATCCGTTGCAACGCACGGGGCGATGGCGACAGTGTCGGTCAGGAGTTGCAGACACTCGGCGGGCATAAGCGTTCCGTCCAGCAGGTCGCCGTTGCAGTGTTGTGGCCGGGTGGCGACATAGCGATGCAGCGCTGGTGCCGAGAGGTTCAGATCAAGCGCCATCACATGCAGATCACCCCGCCGCGCCAGGCTGGACAGCAACCCCGCCACCACAAAGCTGGCCCCGGCGCCGCGTCTGGGGGCCGAGATGCCCAGACTGACAAGCCCGCGACTGCGAAACGCCTGCACCAGTTGCGTGCGCAGCACGTCAAACCGGGATGTGACATCCGGGCGGCGCGCGAGCGCGTTGAAGTCTGCCTGCGCCTTGTCTGTTTCACTGGGTGCGCTGCACCGGTCCAGCGCCTGCCATCTGGCCAAGACCTCTGCAGTGCGGCGTTGTCCGCGCCGTTGCGCAACCCCGGCCCGACGCGCGCCGCGATGCCCCGAGAGCGCAAGCGCGCGGGGTGCGGCGGGTGCCGGTAGCCTCGGGTCGGCCTCTGCCTCCGGGGACCGGGGCGGGCCGATCAGTTTTTCAAGGCGTCTTGTGTCTACCATTCCTGCGCCTCGCTGCCGTAACTGGGCGATTTCGGTGATTGTTTCCACATCGTCTCATTTAACATCTAATCACAGGGTTTATCGACCAATATAAGGCGCAATGAAGGCACAACTGCGTCAAGATCCGAGTGGGCTGAATAGGTCACCGCGCTTTCATCCACGACGTGGCGGTAAGGAGAAGTTGTTTGGCGCGGATCGATGCGGGTTCTCTCTCACGCCACCGGGCCGCCTTGCCTGGCTGCGTGCGGAAATTGTTCGGCGGATGCCGCGGGTGACCGCAAGGCCTGTACCCGGCGGTGCAGCCGACCCGGCTTGCCCCCTTGCGCGACCATGTGGCGCACCGGCATAAGCGTCCCCATGCGCCTGCCCATTGACGATATCCTGGCCGATCTGTGCGACACGCTGACCGATCACGGCCGCGCCGTGCTGCAGGCCCCGCCCGGCGCAGGCAAGACGACGCGCGTGCCGCTCGCGCTGATGGACCGGATTGCCGGGCGCATCCTGATGCTGGAACCGCGACGCCTTGCCGCGCGCAGCGCAGCCGAACAGATGGCGCGGCTTTTGGGCGAGAAGGTCGGCGCGCGGGTCGGCTACCGCATCCGGGGCGAAGCGGTTGTGTCGGATGCCACGCGAATCGAGGTCGTGACCGAGGGCATCCTGACGCGGATGCTGCAAGGCGACCCGTCGCTGGACGGGGTCGGGGCTGTCATTTTCGACGAGTTTCACGAACGCTCGCTCCATGCTGATCTGGGCCTCGCACTGACATGGGAAATGCGCGAGGCCCTGCGCCCCGATCTGGCTGTGCTGGTCATGTCGGCCACGCTGGATACAGACCCTGTCGCGGCCCTGCTGGATGACGCCCCTGTTCTGACCGCGCAGGGCCGCGCCTTTCCGGTCGAGACGCGCTGGCTGGACCGGCCGCGTGCGCGGGCCGAGCGGCTGGAAAGTGCCGCTGCGCATCTGATCCTGCGCGCATTGGCCGAGGCGGAAGGATCAATGCTTGTGTTCCTGCCCGGTGAGGGTGAAATACGCCGCGTCGCCGCAATGCTGGAGGGCCGGGTCGGCGCGGCAGAGATCCGGCCCCTCTTTGGCGCGATGCCCTTTGCACAGCAGCGCGCGGCTATTGCACCGGCACAGGGTGGGCGCAAGATCGTGCTCGCGACTGCCATCGCTGAAACCTCGCTGACAATCGAGGATATACGCATCGTGGTCGATTGCGGGCTGTCCCGACGCGCGCGTTTCGATCC
>PWWF01000378.1 GCA_003561595.1 Paracoccaceae bacterium
ACGGACCGGCCCGGAATGTTGTAGATGATGATGGGCAGATCGCAGCAATCATGCAGCGCCGTGAAATGCGCGATCAGCCCTTCCTGAGTGGGCTTGTTGTAATAGGGCGTGACGACCAGCGCAGCATCGGCGCCGACCCGTTCGGCAAAGCGCATGAAGCCCATTGCCTCGGTCGTGTTGTTCGACCCCGCGCCTGCGATCACCGGCACACGGCCCGCCGCGGCCTTGACCACCTCGGCGATGACCTGCTCATGTTCGGCATGGCTGAGCGTGGGGCTTTCCCCCGTGGTGCCCACCGGCACGATACCGTGCGAGCCCTCGGCGATCTGCCAGTCGACAAGCGCGTGCAGCGCGTCGATATCCAGCGCCCCGTCCTTGAGCGGGGTCACCAGTGCCGGAATCGAACCTCTGATCTGCATATGCGCATCCTCCGTTGGGGCGATGCATCAGGTCGCGCCTGCTTGCGCAAATGTGTCTTGCCCCGCGTCCCGTGCCGGTTAGAACGTCAGGCGGGCAGTTTCAAGATATAATGAGGATCGGCAATGGCTCTGGTATCCCGTCGGAACACAGGCCCAGCGGCACTGGCTGCGCTGATTACCGTGCTGGGCCTGACATTGGGCGCAGCGCAGGCGCAGACATCTCCACCACCGTCGCGCGCGGCGGGTCAACTGGCGGCAGCACTGTCGGCAGCGCAATCGGGCGAGTGGGGCACGGCACGGGCGCGGGCGCAGAACAGCGCGCCGATTGCCGCCGATATCGTGCACTGGATGGCGCTACGCGATGGGCGCGGCAGCTTTGCCGAATATCAGGAATTTCTGGACAGCCGCAGCCACTGGCCGCTGATCAACACGGTCCGCCGCGAGGGCGAGGCGCTGCTGTCCACGCGCAGCCCCGAAGAGATCCTTGCCTTTTTCGAAACGCGCGAGCCGGTCAGCGAAGACGGGCATATCGCGCGGATTTTCGCCAAGCATGATGCCGGGCGCACGGATGAGGCAGAGGCGCTGGCCGCGACCCTGTGGCAGCAAATGCCGCTGAGCGGCGAGCATGAGCTGCGCCTGCTGCGCCAGTATGACAGCGCACTCGCCCCCCATCACGCTGCCCGCGTGTACATGCTGTTATGGGAGGGCAATCGCAGCGCCGCGCAACGCCATCTCGAACGCCTGCCAGAGGCAGAGCGGCGCGTTGCGCGCGCCCGGATCGCGCTGCAGGAACGCGCCAGCGGCGTGGATGCGCTGGTCGCAGCCGTGCCCGCGTCACATCAGAACGACCCCGGACTGATGCACGACCGCTTCGCATTTCGCATGTTTGCGGGCAATAGCGAGGGTGCGGGCGATCTGATGCTGGCGCAGTCGCGCCATGAGAACGGGCTTGGGCGCGCGGATGCCTGGGGCGGGCAGCGTATTCGGCTCGTGCGCGGTGCGATGGCCGATGGCGATTACGACCGCGCCTATGATCTGGCCACGCCGCATGGGCTGGAGGACGGGCTGTTCTTTGTCGATCTGGAATTTCTGGCAGGCTTTATCGCGCTGGTCTATCTCGACCGGCCCGAGGATGCGCTGGGCCATTTCCGCGCGCTCCGCGTGCGCAGTTCCAGCCCGATCAGTCTGGGCCGCGCGGGCTATTGGGAAGGGCGCGCGCATGAAGCGATGGGCAACGGGATCGCCGCGCAGGCCGCGTTCGAGTTTGCCGCCGAGCATCAGAGCGGGTTCTACGGCCAGCTTGCCGCCGACCGGCTGGGCATGGCGCTGGACGCAGAGCTGGTGAATGGCCCGGACTATCCGCATTGGCGCGAGACTGCGCTTGCCGACTCTGACCTGTTGCAGGCGGTGCTGCTGCTGCGCGAGGCCGGAAAATGGCATGAAGCCCGGCGCTTCGTGCTGTTTCTGGCCCGCCAGATCGAGGATGAGGCCATGCTGGGCGCCCTGACCGATCTGATGCTGGAACTGGATGAGCCGAATTTTGCGCTGAACATCGCCAAGATTGCCGTGCAATCCGAGATCATCCTGCCGCGCGCCTATTTCCCGCTGACTGACCTCGCGCAGGCCGAATTGCCGGTGCCCACTGATCTGGTCAAGGCGATTGCCCGGCGCGAGAGCGAGTTCGATATCGCCGTGGTCAGCCCGGCGGATGCGCGCGGGCTGATGCAGGTTCTGCCGGGCACCGGGCAGATGATGGCGGATCGGCTGGAGATTCCGTTTCAGGCCGCTGATCTGACCCGTGACCCGGTGCTGAACGCACGGCTGGGCGCGGCCTATCTGGAACAGTTGCGCAATGAGTTCGGCCCGTCGCTGGCGCTGGTCGCGGCGGGCTACAATGCCGGGCCGGGCCGCCCCCGGCAATGGGTGCCGCGTCTGGGCGATCCGCGCGATGCATCGGTGGATATTACCGAGTGGGTCGAACGCGTCCCCTTTGCCGAGACGCGCAATTACATCATGCGCGTGGCGGAATCACTGGTGATCTATCGCGCGCGTCTTGCGGGCAGCCCGCAACCCATCGAACTGGAAGCGCTGCTGCGCGGGCAATAGGCATCTGTCAGTGCGGGAAGAAGCGCCCGCTCGGGGTCCCCTCCCACCCGCCCATGACCCGCTCGCGGGCGCTGACCCTGCCCTTTGGGCAGGGTCGGGGCGATCCCGTCTTGGTATCAAGTCAGCGCGATGCCCACGCCCACTGCAATCAGCAGCACTCCGGCGATGCGGTTCGCGCGCGCCAGCGCGCGCCCGGAGCGCAACAACACCCGTGCCCGGTCGATCGCCAGTGCCAGCACCAGATTGCCCATCATCGGGATCGTGACAGACACGGCAAGGATCGCGGCCACATCCACCCATGTCACGCGCGTCAGGTCAAAGAACCCCGGCAACACGCCCATGTAGAACAGGATCGCCTTGGGGTTCGCGAGGATCACTGTCACCCCGGCGGCGAACCCTGCCAGCGCGCCGGGCCGTGTCAGCCGACTGTCGGTCGACAGCTGCGCCTCGGCATGGCGGATGAGTTGCACGCCCATGATGACGAACATCGCCATCGCGACCCATTTCATCGCCTCCAGCAGGTCGCCATAGATCGACAGGATCCATGTCAGCCCGAAGATCGCCGCCAGCGGCCAGAGCGCATCGCCCAGCGCCACGCCCACTGCAAGCGGCGCGGCAGAGCCAAAACCCCCCGACATCGCGCGCGCCGTCAGCGCGACCCAGACCGGGCCGGGCGTCAGGAACAGGATCAGGATTGCCCCGGCGTAAAACGTCAGCTCCAGCGCGGTGACGGTCATGGCGCCTCTGGCAGGGTCAGGCTGCCATCGGCGGCGAGCGGCCAGTAGGGGTTCTGCGCCACCTCCCAGACATGGCCGTCAGGATCGGCGAAATAGCCCGAATAGCCACCCCAGAAAACCGGCTC
>PWWF01000368.1 GCA_003561595.1 Paracoccaceae bacterium
CACGCGCCCGGCCTGCGCCGCGACCATCGGCAGACGCGCGCTGATGACCGATTGCAACGCGGTTTCACGCGCCAGCTCACGCATCACGGTTGCCGCATCCAGCTGCGTCAGCTCTGCGCAATCTGCATCCGGCGGCAGATCGACGACCAGCACAGCGGGCAATAGCTGCGCGGATTTCACCAGCGCCAGCGCGGCGCGATGGGCGTCGGCGTTGCCGTCGCGCAGGCTCATCAACGGGCCCTTCATCGGGTGGCGCAGATCATCCGCCGGGTCAGAGACTGCGCGCAGCCAGTCGCTGCCCGCATCGCCCGGCACGATGATGCGTGCCAGATCACCGTCATAGGGGCGCGCACGCAGGGTTTCGGCCCGGTGGCGGGTGATCGCCAGCACCAGATCGCCCGAGATCGCGCGCATCGCCTCCAGCCGCGCGGGTGCCAGCGCCTCCGCCGCCAGTGCAAGGATCGCGCCGCCCGGTGCACTCAGCACCACAGGCACGCCCAGCCGCAGATCGGCGCGTGCGCGGTTGATCTTTTCAACAGGGGTCAGGCCCAGGGCCATTGGCACGCTCGCGTTGCGGTGGCTGGCCAGATGTAGCGCCATCGTCGAGGAATTGAAACAATCCTGCGCCCTGCGACACGTCCGCGTGAGGATTTTGTTACAAAACTTGCAGAGCGCTCTCACGCACCGCACCTGTCAATCAGATGTGAACAAGAGGTGACCCATGGCGAAACTGAACCGCATTCTGCTGGTCGATGACGAAGACGATCTGCGCGAGGCCCTGTCCGAGCAACTGATCATGACGGATGAGTTCGACGTGTTCGAGGCCGCAAACGGGGCCGAGGCGATGGACCAGATCCGGGCGGGTCAGTTCGATCTGGCCATTCTGGATGTCGGCTTGCCCGACACTGATGGTCGAGAACTGTGCAAGCGCATGCGCAAGGCCGGGTTCAAGGCCCCGGTGGTCATGCTGACGGGGCATGATTCGGATGCCGACACGATCCTGGGGCTGGATTCGGGCGCGAATGACTACATCACAAAGCCCTTCAAGCTGCCGGTCCTGCTGGCCCGTCTGCGCGCCCAGTTGCGCCAGCACGAACAATCCGAGAATGCCGTCTTTCAGCTTGGCCCCTACATGTTCAAGCCGGCCCACAAGATGCTGATCGACGAGAAAGAGCGCAAGATCCGCCTGACCGAGAAAGAGACCAACATCCTGAAATACCTGTATCGCGCGCCCGAAGGCGTGGTCCCGCGCGATGTGCTGCTGCACGAGGTCTGGGGCTATAATGCCGGTGTCACCACCCACACGCTGGAGACGCATATCTACCGTCTGCGCCAGAAGATCGAGCCTGATCCCTCGAATGTCTCGCTGCTCTTGACAGAGGCCGGGGGCTACCGACTGGCAAGCTGAAGCCGATGATCGAGGCTTATTGTTGCCAGACTTGATTAGAATGATACTGTATCAGGGCGATTGTTCTTCAAGATGGATGTAACACTGCGCTCAGGCAAGGCGCAGATCTCCTCCCTGTCGGACTGGCCCGGGCATCTGCCCGGGCCTTTTTCATGCGGTTTCGGGTTGCTGTGCCGGGCCATCGCGTGCATCACCACCGCGCCACCTGGACGGAGACGCTGCATGCCCTTTACCCTCGCCACCTGGAACATCAATTCGGTCCGCCTGCGCGCAGAACTTGTGCTGAAGCTTTTGCGCGAAGAGGCGCCGGATATTCTGTGCCTGCAGGAATGCAAAAGCCCGGTCGAGAAGATCCCCTTCGATCTGTTCGCGCGGGCCGGGTATGGGCATTGGGTGGCGCGCGGGCAAAAGGGCTATAACGGGGTGGCGATCCTGTCGCGCCTGCCGCTGGAGGATGCGGGCCATATCGACTGGTGCAAACGCGGCGATGCACGCCATGTCGCGGCGCGGCTGGACAATGGCGTGACGATCCACAACTGCTACATTCCCGCGGGCGGTGATGTGCCCGACCGCGAGGTGAACGAGAAATTCGGCCACAAGCTCGATACGCTGACAGAGATGCGCGATCATTTCGGCAGCGCGCGCCCCGACCGCAGCATTCTGGTCGGCGATCTGAACATCGCCCCGCGCGAGGATGATGTCTGGTCGCACAAGCAGCTTCTGAAAGTCGTTTCGCACACGCCGATCGAGGTCGCGCATCTGGGTGACGCGCAAGAGGCCGGGGGCTGGGTCGATGTAACCCGCAAGGACATTCCCGAAGGCCAGCTATATTCCTGGTGGTCCTATCGCGCCCGCGACTGGGATGCCGCCGACAAGGGCCGCAGGCTCGATCATGTCTGGGCCAGTGCCGATATTGCCGATGCGGCCCATGGCTCGCGCATCCTGCGGGCCGCGCGCGGCTGGGACAAGCCGTCGGATCATGCGCCGGTCTTTGCAACCTTCGATCTCTGACACCCCCTTTCCCTTTGGGGGCACACAGCCCATATAGGGCGGCAGATGCACATTTCAGACGGGGGCGAACATGCTGGAATTCGGCAAGCAGGAAACGGGCGCAGGCGCCGAGGTTGTCTTTGACGTCTCGGAACGCGATTTCATGACCAAGGTGATCGAGGCCAGTCAGGAGGTCCCGGTCATCGTCGATTTCTGGGCGCCCTGGTGCGGGCCGTGCAAGACGCTGGGCCCGGCGCTGGAAGCCGAAGTGCGCGCGGCAGGCGGCAAGGTCTTGATGGCCAAGGTCAATATCGACGAAAACCAGTCCATCGCCGCGCAGTTGCGCATTCAGTCCATCCCGACCGTCTATGCCTTTTTCCAGGGCCAGCCTGTGGACGGGTTTCAGGGCGCGCAGCCCCCATCGGCGCTGAAGGAGTTCGTGAGCAAGCTTGCGAACATGTCCGGGGATGGGGGCCTCAGCGAAGCGCTGGATGAGGCCGACAGCATGCTCGAACAGGGTGCCGTCGCGGATGCCGCGCAGGTCTTTGCCGCCGTTCTGGGGCAAGAGGGCGAGAATGCGCGCGCTCTTGGCGGTCTTGCGCGCGCGCAGATCGCAGGCGGCAGCCTCGATCAGGCCGAGGCGCTGTTGGCCAATGCCCCCGCCGCCATCGCCACCGCGCCAGAGGTCGAGGCCGCGCGCGCCAAACTCGCGCTGGCGCGGCAGGCCGAGAGCGCAGGGCCGGTGGATGAGTTGCGCGCCGCGCTCGAGGCTGATCCCGACAATCATCAGGCCCGGTTTGATCTGGCGCAGGCGCTGTATGCCAACGGCGAGGCCGAAGCCGCGATAGAGGAATTGCTGGAGCTGTTCCGCAGGGACCGTGACTGGAATGACGGGGCCGCCAAGACGCAGCTTTTCACAATATTCGACGCGCTCAGCCCCAAGGACCCGCTGGCCGCCAAGGGTCGGCGCAGGCTGAGCTCGATGATATTTGCCTGAGCCGGTGTTCGGGTTACGTTGCCAGACATGACGCGGTTCAAAGATCTTCCGGATGTGATCCCGGTATTCCCCTTGCCCGGTGCGCTGCTTTTGCCGCGCGCCAGGCTACCTCTGCATATCTTTGAACCGCGCTACCTTGCGATGATCGAGGATTGCATGAAAACACCCGAGCGGCTGATCGGTATGGTTCAGCCGCGCGAGATGCCGGGCAGCGACACCAAGCTGCTGCACACAATCGGCTGCGCTGGGCGGCTGACTGCTTTTTCCGAGACCGAGGACGGGCGTTACATGATTACCCTGACGGGAATCTCGCGCTTCCGGGTCAAGCAAGAGATCACGGGTTTCACCCCCTATCGCCGGACAGAGGTCACATGGGACGGGTTTGAACGTGACAGGGGTGATGAGGAATGCGACCGCAAGCTGGAGCGCAAAGCGTTCTTCGGCCTGCTCAAGCGGTTTTTCCAGATGCACCAACTCTCGACCGACTGGGACAGTCTGGAATCCGCCGAGGATGAATTGCTGATCAATTCGCTGTCCATGCTCTGCCCCTTTGAACCCGATGACAAGCAGGCGCTGCTGGAAGCCCCTTCGCTGGCCACGCGCCGCGAAACCCTTGTCACACTTATGGAATTCAGCTTGCGCGGTGGCGATGACGAGGTGCTGCAATGAGTGGCGGGGAAACCGCCGCGCCCGATTTCGACCGCAAGATGCTGGAAGCGCTGGTCTGTCCGGTCACCAAGGGGCGGCTGAGTTACGACGCCAGGCGGCAGGAACTGATTTCCAAGGCGGCGCATCTGGCCTTTCCCATCCGCGATGGCATTCCGATCATGCTGGTGGATCAGGCGCGCGACGTCGATTAACGCACAGCAAAGGCGAAACGCCCTGACCAGTCGGTCAGGGCGTTGCCGGTAGAAACTGCGCCTTGGTCGTCGGACCAGACGCGCGGATACCACCCTACAGATGATGCGAGCAAAGGGTTGGTTGATCCGCTCGGAGCTAGGTTAAAATTGGCCTGAATCGGACGCCGATCCAAGCGAAAACACGACTTCGGACAGATTTTCACCGTTTTTCCATGCGAGAACCAGGCCACTTCAACAGTAATGCGCACAATCGCCACACGATGGCCCGATTGTTGCGTCGCCAGAAACGCCCGCTACAACGCGCTTACAGCCAGTCACGCAGGATGGGAATCAGCGGCAGATCGGCCGGGGGCATCGGGTAGTCGCGCATATCGGCAGGGCGCACCCATTTCATCGCCTGCCCTTCACGGCTTTGCGGCTGGCCTTCCCACTTGCGGCAGGCGAAAAGCGGCATCAGCAGATGAAAGCTGTCATAGCCATGGCTGGCAAAGCTGAGCGGCGCAAGGCAACTTTGCCATGTGTCGATGCCCAGTTCTTCCTGCAACTCGCGGATCAGCGCGGCCTCGGGCGTCTCTTCCGGTTCGACCTTGCCGCCCGGAAACTCCCACAGCCCGGCCATGGATTTGCCTTCGGGGCGCTGGGTCAGCAGCACCCGCCCATCCCGGTCGATCAGCGCGACAGCAGAAACAAGAACGACCTTCACGACCGATAATCCGCGTTGATCTGGATGTAGCGTTCGGTCAGATCGCAGGTCCAGACAGTCGCTGCCCCGGCCCCCAGCCCCAGATCGACCCCGATCACGATATCGGATTGTTTCATGTAGCTGGCGCCCTGGTCTTCGGAATAGCCGGGTGCGACCTGCCCTTCGGTTGCGACCAGATGCGGGCCGAAGCGGATCGACAGGCGGTCGCGATCAGCCTCTGCCCCGGATTTGCCCACGGCCATGACAATACGGCCCCAATTCGGGTCCTCGCCCGCGATGGCCGTCTTGACCAGCGGCGAATTGGCGATGGCAAACCCCACGCGCCGCGCATCCGCATCCGATTGGGCGCCTGTCACGGCGACCTCGATGAACTTGCGCGCCCCTTCACCGTCGCGCACGACCTGATGTGCCAGATCCCGCATCACCCCGCCCAGGCCCTTGGCAAAGGCGGCGGCCTCGGGGCTGGCATCCGTGTCGATCAGGGCCGCATCGCTTTGCCCTGTCGCGGCCATCAGCACCATGTCAGAGGTCGAGGTATCGCTGTCCACCGTGATGCAGTTGAAGGTGCTGTCCGTCAGGCGCGAGAGCATGGATTGCAACACGGGCTGCGTGATCCTTGCATCGGTGAACAGATAGACCAGCATCGTCGCCATATCGGGCGCGATCATCCCCGAACCCTTGGCGATCCCGGCTATCCGCACGGGCGCGCCCCCGATCTCGACCGTCGCCGTGGCGCCCTTGGCAAAGGTATCGGTCGTCATGATCGCCTGCGCAGCCTGTGGCAGCGCATCGGGCGACAGGCTTGCGACAAGCGTCTCGACGGCCGCCGTGATCCGCTCATGCGGCAACCGCTCACCGATCACCCCGGTCGAGGCAGTGAAGACCCGCCCCGCAGGCAGGCTCAGCGCGGCACCGACTGCATCGCAGATCGCCGTGACCGACTCGGCCCCTGCCTGACCGGTAAAGGCATTGGCGTTGCCGGAATTGACCAGAATCGCCGCGCCATCAGCGCTGCTGGCGGCCAGCTTCATCTGCGCATCATGGACCGATGCCGCACGCGTGGCCGAGCGTGTGAAACTCCCGGCCATAACCGTGCCGGGCACCAGATGGGCCAGCATGACATCGGGCCGCCCGGCATAGCGCACCCCTGCTGCCACTGTCGCAATGCGCAGCCCGGCGATCACGGGCAATTGCGGAAAACTCTCCGGCGCCAGCGGTGATACCTGCGGCGCGCTCGATTGCGCCTTTAGCTGTGCCTTCAGTGCCTTGACCTTGCGTTTGAGCTTTTTCTTCGCGCCCATGCCCGTGCTCCATGAAAAAGCCGGGCCGCGATTGGCCCGGCTGTCACCATTTGCTTACACTGCGCCCCGTCAGTCGTCCAGCAGGTCGCGACGGCCCAGCAGCGCGGGGTCCAGATCCTCATAATTGCGCTCGATGCTGGCAGCACTCGTGGCGCTGTCCAGCACGCCCTGCGCGGCTTCGCGCTGCAGGTTCTGCTCAATCGCCTCGCGCACCTCTTCCAGGTCGGGGGCGGTGGACATGCGCGTGTCATTCAGCAGCACCAGATGCCAGCCGAATTCCGTTTCCAGCGGACCCATGTATTCACCCACGTCCAGCGACTCGACCGCTTCCTCGAACTCGGCGATCATCGCACCCGGACCGAACCAGCCCAGCGACCCGCCGCCCTCTGCCGCTCCATCCATCGAATGTTCGCGCGCAAGCTCGGCGAAATCGGCACCGGCATCCAGTTCTTCGCGCAGGGCCTGCGCCTCTTCCTCGGTCTCGACAATGATATGCGAGGCGTTGAATTCCGGCGTCGGTTCGCGGCCATCGAAATCAGTGACAAAGGCTGTATAGGCGTCCTGCACATTCTCTTCGGTCAGCGCGGACTCAGCAGCGCGGGTCAGCGCGGCATTGGCGATAAAGGCGCGGCGCTCGTTTTCAAGGGCGATCTGTTCGGCCGCGCTCAGCGTGTCCTCGGACTGCTGCATGATGGCGGTCTGCTCGATCAGCTGCTCGACCAGCGGCTCGAACAGGGTTTCAAGGGGCATCTGTTGAAACTGCTCTGGCAGGGTGTCGCGTGCGGCCAGCAGGTGGCCCAGTGTGATCTCGGTTCCGTTCACACTGGCGATGACAGTATCGCGGCTGGGCTCTGTTTCTGCGAATGCGGGCGCTGTGGATACCATGAATGCGGCGAATACCATACCGGATCGCGAAAAACTGACCATCTTTGCCTCTCCTTGCTCGACACGGGCAGATGCGCGTCGTTGACACTGTTCATGGCGGCCTTTACATGCCTGACAGGTCTGGCCTGCCCCCTTGGCCGCACGGTTCACCTGCCCTTCTATGGAAGCATGTGCGTGCCGACAACCCCATGGGCGGCACGTGTGCCTGACGTTTTGGTTAGCGTGTGACATGGGTCAGGCGCGAGAGGTAGCAAGAGGCAAAAGAGCGCATGCTGGGTCTTGGGGCGATTTCGAGGAAAGTGTTCGGCACGGCAAATGACCGCAAGGTCAAGTCGGTGCGGCCCGTCGTCGAAAAGATCAATGCGCTGGAGCCCGAGTTTCAGGCTCTGTCCGATGACGGGCTGGTGGAAAAGACGCAAGAGCTGAAAGCGCGTGTCGAACAGGGTGAAAGCCTGGATGACGTGCTGCCAGAGGCGTTCGCCAATTGCCGCGAGGCCGCGCGCCGCGCACTTGGTCTGCGCGCCTTTGATGTGCAGCTTATCGGCGGCATCTTTCTGCATCAGGGCAATATCGCCGAGATGAAGACGGGTGAGGGCAAGACACTGGTCGCCACCTTCCCCGCCTATCTGAACGCGCTGACCGGCGGGTCGGTGCATGTCGTGACCGTCAACGACTATCTGGCCAAGCGCGACTCTGAATGGATGGGCAAGGTGTTTGCGCGCATGGGCATGCGCACGGGGGTCGTCTATTCGCAGCAGCCCGATGACGAAAAGCGCGACGCCTATGCCGCCGATGTGACCTATGCCACCAATAACGAGCTGGGCTTTGACTATCTGCGCGACAACATGCGCATGCGCATCGAGGATATGAAGCAGCGCGGGCATTATTATGCCATCGTGGACGAGGTCGACTCGATCCTGATTGACGAGGCCCGCACCCCGCTGATCATTTCCGGCCCCGCGCAGGACCGCACCGATCTGTATGTCAAGGTCGATGCCCTGATCCCCACGCTGGAGCCCGAACATTATTCGATCGACGAAAAGGTCCGCAACGCCACGCTGACCGATGACGGCAACGAATTCATTGAGGAAAAACTGCGCGAGGCCGGGCTTCTGACCGAGGATCAGTCGCTTTATGACCCCGAAGCGTCCTCGCTGGTGCATCACGTCAATCAGGGGCTGCGCGCGCACAAGCTGTTCCACAAGGACCAGAATTATATCGTCCGCGACAACAAGATCGTGCTGATCGACGAATTCACGGGCCGGATGATGGCAGGCCGCCGCCTGTCGGACGGGCTGCATCAGGCGATCGAGGCCAAGGAAGGCTGTGCCATCCAGCCCGAGAATGTCACCTATGCCTCGGTGACCTTCCAGAACTATTTCCGGCTTTATGAAAAGCTCGGCGGGATGACGGGCACGGCTTCGACCGAGGCGTCGGAGTTCAAGGAAATCTACAACCTCGGTGTGGTCGAGATTCCGACCAACCTGCCCATCGCGCGGCTGGACGAGGATGATCAGGTCTATCGCTCCGTCACCGAGAAGATGGACGGCGTGCTGGCAGAAATCCGCGCGGCGAATGAAAAGGGCCAGCCCATCCTTGTGGGTACGACCTCTATCGAGAAATCCGAGGAATTGTCGCAACTGCTGACCAAGGCCGGGATCAAGCACAATGTCCTGAACGCGCGCCAGCACGAACAGGAAGCCCAGATCGTGGGCGATGCGGGCCGTCTGGGCGCAGTCACGATTGCCACCAACATGGCCGGTCGCGGGACCGACATCCAGCTTGGCGGCAATGTCGAAATGCGCGTGCTGCAAGCGCTGGATGACACCCCCGATGCCGACCCGGCCGAGACCCGCGCCCGGATCGAGGCCGAGGTGGCCGAGGAAAAGCAGAAGGTCAAGGAGGCAGGTGGCCTGTTCGTTCTGGCCACCGAGCGCCATGAAAGCCGCCGCATCGACAACCAGTTGCGCGGTCGTTCGGGCCGTCAGGGCGATCCGGGGCGGTCGGTCTTTTTCCTCTCGCTCGAGGATGATCTGATGCGCATTTTCGGGTCGGAGCGGCTGGAAAAGATGCTCTCGACCCTTGGCATGCAGGAAGGCGAGGCGATTGTGCACCCATGGGTGAACAAGTCGCTGGAAAAGGCGCAGGGCAAGGTCGAAGCGCGCAATTTCGACATGCGCAAGGAATTGCTGAAATACGACAATGTCATGAATGACCAGCGCCGCGTCGTGTTCGAGCAGCGTCTGGACATCATGCGCTCGGATGATCTGTCCGACATCATTGATGACATGCGCCATCAGGTCATCGACGATCTGATCGACCTGCACATGCCCGCCAAATCCTATGCCGAACAATGGGAGATGGAGGAACTGGGCACCCAGGTGCGCGAGAAGCTGGGCATCGAGATCCCGGCGGTCGAATGGGGCGAGGAAGATGGCGTCGATCAGGATGTCGTGCGCGAACGTCTGGTCGAGGCATCGGACGCGCTGATGGCCCAGAAGCGCGAGATGTTCGGCGAGGATACGCTGCGCAATCTGGAAAAGCAGATCCTGATCGAGACGATTGACCGAAAATGGCGCGAGCATCTGCTGACGCTGGACCATCTGCGGTCCGCCGTGCGGTTCCGGGGTTATGCCCAGCGCGACCCGCTGAACGAATACAAGACCGAAGGCTTCATGCTGTTCGAGGCGATGCTGAACTCGCTGCGCGAGGATGTGACACAATACCTGGCCCGTGTCCGCCCGATGAGCGAGGACGAGCAGAAAGCCATGATCCAGCAGATCGCCCTGCAACAGCAGAGCGCTAAGGTCACGCAGGAAAATGATGGCGTCGCCCCTGAACCGCTGGTCGAAGGGTTCGACGAAACCGACCCCGAGACATGGGGCAATCCCGGCCGGAACGACCCCTGCCCCTGCGGATCGGGCAAGAAGTTCAAGCATTGTCACGGCAGCCTGGTCTAGAGCGGGCCGCACCATGCGCGGGCCTGCAGGTCTCCAGGCCAGTGCACGGCGGCAGGTCAGGGCCGGATAAAGCCATCAGGCAGGCACGACCAATACGTTGGAGAGCGATACCCGTCACATATTCGGCGTGTCGTAACGCCCGTTCGGGTCAGGTCATCATGCGGCAATCGCGCTGATGACCAGATTTGGCGCGGTCAAAACGTGAACCCCAGTTTGACAGAGCCGACAATCTGCGACCCGGATTGCCCGGTGAATTCCGGGCTGAGCCATGTCGCGCCGTAGAACGCCCTTGTCCGCTTGCCCCGCCATGACAGCCCGATGCGCGCGCGGTGCCGGTCCCGGCGCAACTGATCGCCGGGCAGCAGCACGCTTCGCCCGACATAGGCCGTATCTGCCCCCGCAATCAGGCTCAGCCCGCGCGCGCCGTCACCCGCAGTGTAGAGTTGCCCGACACTCGGGTCGCGCAACATGAACCCCTCGCGCCCGAAATCCCCGATGATCAGATCAGCCCCCATGCGCACCAGCCATTCCACCCCGACCTGCCACTCCGCAAAGGGGCGCAGGCGCATGGTATCCGACAATTGGGTCTGCCAGGCCAGATCGCCGCTGAGTGTGGGGTGAAACCCGTCCGCGATCTGCGCGTCCAGAACCGCGTCGGAGGGCAGGGGCAGCCCCACCAGCCGGTGCGTCCGGGTCTGTAGCCGGTCCAGCCGCGTCTGCGGCCCTGTCACGACCAGATCAAGGCCCAACCGACCCTCCACCGCCTGCTGGCGGAAATGCGTGTGCAGCCCCGCAGACAGCATCCCGGCATAACGCCGGTCATCAGGGTCCGGGTTGGTCAGGCTTTCCGGCGTGATCAATTCACTGCGCAGGCGCAACTCGATCACCTCGCCGGGCCTGCGCTGCACCTTGTCCTGCCCCGCGCGACCCCAGAGGAAACTCAGGCTATAGGCCCCGGTGCGCCACCGGTCATCCCCGTCCCCGAACAGGTCATTGCTGAACAACCGTCCCTGCCCGACATATTCGTAGCCTTGGGTGAATGCAGGATTTCCCTGCAGAATCTGATAAATAGAAATGGCGATGGTGGACAGGAATGTCCGAATCCGAAAGGGCATGTCACAAAGACCCTGAATGTTGCGCCGTAGCCGTCAAAACCTACACTGTCACAACCCTGAGATTTAGGCTTTTTTCTGGAAACAGCCGCGATCCGGGCGCCATGTTGAAAACATGCACCGGCCCCATGCGCGGGCGATTGACCATATTCCATCTAATCACATGGAATTATACGCCTCTCACAGCTACGCGAGCATCTCTGGACATTGGCGCCTGACGCCCCACATCTATTTCATGACGCAGGACCGGAACTCCGCGTCTTCTATGTTACTGTCCCTCGTTCCGCACCTGGCGCTCGGCAAATTGCCGGGCGCTTTTTTTCGTCTTGCACATCCTCCGGCATCACGCCACGATCCGCCCATGATACGCCCGGACGACAGCACCCTGCGCAAGATCCTCTCGACCACACGTGTGATCGCAGTGGCGGGTGTGTCGCCCAACCCGGTGCGGCCCAGCTACTATGTCGCACGATATCTGAAGCTGAAAGGGTTTCGCATCATTCCCGTGAACCCCGGTCATGCCGGATCGACCATTCTGGACGAGCAGGTTTATGCCAGCCTGTCCGATTGCCCCGATGACGTGGACATGGTCGATATCTTTCGCCGGTCCGACGCCGTGCCCCCCATCGTGGATGAAGCGCTGGCGCATTTTCCCAAGCTGCGCACTATCTGGATGCAGATCGGCGTCGAGCACCCGGAGGCCGCGGCAAAGGCCGAGGCGCAAGGCATCCATGTGGTCCAGAACCTGTGCCCCAAGATGGAATATCAGCGGCTCTATGGCGAATTGCGCATGGGCGGCATCAATACGGGCATCATCTCGTCGCGGCTTTAGCGCCCGAATTCCACGATCATGGCGCCCATTGCGATCATCACCATCAAGGCCAGCTTGCGCGGGCCGACGCGTTCTTTCAGGATGAACCAGCCGATCAGGGCGGCAAAGACGGTCGATGTCTCGCGCAGGATCGCGGCTTCGCCGACCTTGCCGACCAGTGTGGCGACCATCACGGCCCCGAAACTGACATAGCCGATCAGCGCGCCCGCAAAGCCCCGGATCATCAGCGGGCGCAGCACCGGGGGGTGCGCCATGCGCCGGTAGCGCCAGGCCGCGAGGATCGCGAAATCGATCGAAGACAGGAAGAAAAACCACGCCACAAAGCCCAGCGGATCGCCCGACAGCCGGATCGCCCAGGCGTCATAGGTGGTGTAAAGCGCCACCATCACGCCCCCGACCAGCGCCCAGAGCAGCCCGATCTTGAGCGCGCGCAGATCGATCTTTTCCTCGGACAGGTTGCGCAGCGCCAGCAGCAAAATACCGCCCGACAGACAGGCCACGCCCACCCATTGCAGCGCGGTGTAACGCTCGCCAAAGATGATCATGGCCGCAAAGATCGTGATCAGCGGGCCGGTGCCGCGCACGACGGGATAGACGACCGTAAAGGCTGCGCGTTCATAGGCCAGCGCCATCGCCAG